>DAIDML010000188.1 GCA_027449005.1 Erysipelotrichaceae bacterium
AACCTTTGAGAAGTATGAACTTCAAGGAAAACTATAAAAAAGTGGGGAACCACTTTTTTGCTTTTCTCAATCTTCATAATAGGCTATAATTATACAATGAACGGAGGACCCTATGAAAAAACTCAATCGTTACGATCAATGGCTTGTGGTAATACTCATTGTAGGGTCAACGCTTTTGTATGGCTCTCTTTCTTGGCTGATTAATGCTGCCAATTCAGGTCAACGCATTGCGATTGTATCGTATAAGGATCAAGAAGTATTGCGTATTGATATGTCCATTAATGATACCTACATTGTGCAAGGAACACTTGGAGAAGTGTTCATTGAGGTAGAAGATCAAAGAATTCGCGTGGAAAGAGAAACCTCACCTTATAACTTGTGTTCAATTCAAGGTTGGGTGAGTTCGTCCATGGTTCCTATTACGTGTCTACCTAATCATATTTTAATTGTCATTGTTGCCCCTCAAGAGGGTGACACAGATTTTGAGGTCAAATGAATCGTAAAGCTAATGTTAAAAACATGATGATTATCACTATGCTCATGGCCATGAGCATTGTTTTTCATTTGATTGAACCTGTTTTGCCTATTCCTGTTCCTGGTGTTAAACTAGGTTTAGCAAATATTCTTGGCCTAATCGCTCTCATGTTGTATGGTGTGAAAACCATGTTTGCGGTTAACTTATCCCGGGTACTGATTGCCTCTCTATTAAGAGGCATCTTATTTGGGACAGGATTTTGGGTTTCATTGAGTGGGGTTTTCATAAGCACTACGCTTGTAGCATTATTGTACAAAACAAACAAATTTTCTTTAGTTGGGTTATCCATTGCAGCGGCTGCATTTCATAATATGGGACAAATCATGATGATTATTGTGATTTACTCCTCCATATTCATGATCTATTGGATGCCTCCCCTCATTTGGTTGTCAATCCCTACCGGACTACTGACAGGTAGTTTAGCGCAAGGGGCATTGCAACGTCTTCGATTTCAGAAGTAGAAAGACGAAAAATTATGTCATCATTAAAACTGTTGTTAAGTCATGTTAAAAAGCATGCATGGATGATTGGAGCATTGTTGCTCTTTACAATGTTAGTTGTCTTGTTTTCCTTGATAACGCCTTTGTATGTTTCCTTTTTTGTGGATTCCATTCTTAATCTTAATGATCCATCTCATCCCATCTTTATCTTTATTACCAATGTCTTTATCAGTGTTGAGTCTTTCAGAAACAACTTATGGTTAGCAGGATTGCTCCTGATCATCGTCACATTGTTTTCTGGAACATTCATGTTTTTACGTGGAGCATTCAATGCGATTTTGTCTGAAAAAGTCGTAGAATCATTACGCAATGGTTTATACAATCATGTCGTTAGCTTATCGCATAAAGAGTGGAGTTCACATCACTCAGGGGACATGATTCAACGTGTCACTTCAGATGTGGATACACTGCGTCGTTTTCTTGCTTCCCAACTCTCAGAACTCATGTATGCCATCTTCATGGCGACCATGGCATTTTTCATTCTTTTAGGAATCCAACCCACCTTAGCATGGCTTTCCATGCTTGTTATGCCCATCATTTTTACCTTTGCCTTCGTGTTTTTCAAACGCATGCAAAAAGCATTTAAAGCCAGTGATGAAGCCGAAAGTGAACTTACCACCACCATTCAAGAAAACATACAAGGGGTCCGTGTGGTTAAAGCCTTCCATCAAGAAGACAATGAAATCCATAAATTTGAATCCAAAAACTCCACCTATCGTGATTTAACCTATAAACTGATTCATCAGTTAGGCATGTATTGGGGACTATCTGATTTCTTTATCTTACTTCAAATTGTCATGGTTGTTGTCGTTGGCGTCAATTATGTGCTTCGAGGTCAACTCAGTGTGGGTGAATACACAGTCTTTGTTTCCTATGTCTCTATGGTCCTATGGCCAATTCGAAACGTTGGTCGTATCTTATCGGACATGGGGAAAGTGGATGTGGCGTTAACGCGTTGTGCCCAACTTCTAACGTATGATATTGAAGACATCACGCAAGGAATCAATCATAAGATCATTGGAGATGTGATGTTTGATCATGTTTCTTTGATTTATCCTGATGATCATAAGAAAGTGTTGGATGATGTGAGTTTCACTATTCCTGCCCATTCCACTGTTGCGATCATGGGGGCGACAGGCAGTGGAAAATCATCCATTGTATCCCTATTGGCTCGATTGGTTGAACCAAGTGAAGGTGAAATCACCATGGATGGCATTCCACTTAACACCATTACTAAACAATCATTACGCTCACAATGCTCCATTGTCTTACAAGAACCGACCTTGTTTTCTGACACCATTCGCAATAACTTGTGTGTGGCCAATCGTGAAGTCAGTGAAGAAGAAATTGAACACATTCTTCATCAAACGTCTTTGTACAACATGATTCAAAACTTTGAAGCTAAACTTGAAACGGTTGTTGGTGAAAAAGGAGTAACCTTATCAGGGGGTCAGAAACAACGTCTTGCGATGGCAAGAGCGCTTATTTTACGCTCCCCAATGATTATCTTCGATGACTCATTATCTGCTTTAGATGCGAAAACGGATGCCCATGTGCGCTCAGCTCTAGACCAAGTGGATTATCCACTCACCACACTCATCATTACGCATCGTGTTGCGAGCGCTAAACATGCGGATAAAATTATCTTTTTAAAGGATGGTCGTGTCCTTGCCCAAGGAACACACGATTCCTTATTGAACACCTGTGAAGATTATGCTCATGTGGTGAACTTACAAGAGGAGGTCCACCATGGATGAATTAGAAACGTCCACGCTTCCTTCCTTAGACCAAGGCTTATGGAAGCGGATCTTAACGATTCTTTGGACATTTAAAAAAGATGTGCTTATTTTATTTTCTTTCATGGTGACATTGGCTTTAGGCGATGTGATCTTTCCACTTTTTAATCGTTTTGCGCTTGATGAATTCATCACAGCTCAACGCTTCATTAAATATATTCCTTTGTTTGCACTACTTTATGTGACACTCATTGTGGTTCAAACGACCATGGTATACTTGTTCATTAAACAAGCAGGTAAGATTGAAATGAATTTCGCTTATACGATGCGTAAAATGGCGTTTGAGAAGTTACAACGACTCTCGTTCTCTTATTATGACACCCATGCATCCGGTTGGATCTTATCTCGTTTAACCTCAGACATCAATCGTCTATCTGAAATCGTGTCTTGGGGATTACTAGACATGGTATGGGGATTAGCGATGATGGTGGGGATCAGTGTGGTGATGTTGCTCATCAATGCTTATTTAGCACTCATTGTCCTCATCATGGTACCAATTCTTTATGTGATTGCTCGCTACTTTCAAAAGCAAATTCTTAAAGCTTATCGTGAAGTAAGAAAAATTAACTCGATGATTACGGCTGATTTCTCTGAAATGATTTTTGGAATCAAAAGCATTAAAACCCTCACCATTGAAAAACAACGTAAAGAGAAGTTCTCAACGTTAGCGAGTGATATGAAAACCAAATCCATTCGCTCCGCTCTATTTTCTTCCTTATTCATGCCGATTGTCTTTGCGCTAGCTTCTATCTCCAGTGCCACACTACTAAGTGTGGGTGGTCAAGCCGTGCTCATTGGAACCTTAGGGTTAGGAACATTGCTCTTGTATGTTCAATATGTGAATGCTTTCTTTGAACCGCTTCGTAACATTGCTCGTATCTTAGCTGAAATGCAAATGGCACAAGCCAGTGCAGAGCGTGTGTTGTCTTTGTTGGATGCGAAAGAAGACATCATTGACAATAATCATGGAGAAGTGTATGCACCTCTACATGGGGATATTGTTTTTGATAAAGTCAGTTTCCACTACATTGAAGGTGAACCGGTGCTTAAAGACTTCTCACTCCATATTAAATCAGGTCAAACTTTAGCGTTAGTTGGAGAGAGTGGAGGAGGTAAATCCACCATTGTCAACTTGCTGTGTCGCTTCTATGAACCGACTTCAGGTGAGATTCGCATTGATGGTTTCAATATTCAAAACAGACCGCTTCAATGGTTACGCTCTTCCTTAGGCTATGTCTTACAAACCCCACATCTTTTCATGGGAACCATCGCAAGCAACATTGCTTATGGTCGTCCTGATGCCTCCATGGATGACATCATTGCGGCAGCGAAAGCGGTGCATGCTCATGATTTCATCATGAAACTGGATCAAGGGTATGAAACACCCGTGCTTGAAGGTGGAGCTAAACTTTCAGTGGGTGAGAAGCAATTGTTGAGCTTTGCTCGTGCTTTGTGTGCTCATCCTTCCCTCATTATCTTGGATGAAGCCACTGCTTCCATTGATTCACATCATGAATCCATGGTGCAAGAAGCCATTAAATCGTTACTTAAAGATAAGACATCAGTGGTGGTAGCTCACCGCTTATCCACCATTGTCAATGCAGATGTGATTTGTGTCATTTCTAAAGGACAGATTGTGGAATCAGGAACACACCGTGAACTGATTGCGAAACAAGGGCGTTATTATGAATTGTACACCCATCAGTTTGAACAATTTGAAGAGGAGTAAGAAGCCCATGAAACTTGACACATCGATGTATATTCCTTATCAAAGTGAGTTGGATAATCGAATTTTTTCCACACATAACACCACTCGCGCTTTGACACAGCGTGATCGTCTTTTAGCATTTTGTGTTGAGCTTTCTGAGTTTGTGAATGAAACCCGTTGTTTTAAGTATTGGAGTCTTAAACCAGCTTCAGAACACTCCATTTTACTGGAAGAATTTGCGGATGGAATGCACTTTCTTAATTCCTTATGCATTGATTTGAATATGACGCCTGTCTTTGAAGTGAGTGAAACTGTAACCTCACTAACGGAGCTCACCCTTCAAGTCATACAAGCAAGTTCACAGTGCATTGATGCGTTAACTGAAGCATCGTTGTCTACGTTATATGAAAAATACTTAACTTTAGGAAAAGCCTGTGGGTTTACTTCAGACATGTTGTTTGATTCGTATCTTAAGAAACACCAAAAAAATCATGTTCGTCAAGACGAACACTACTAGGAGGAAACATGGCACATCATATTTGGAATGAAACGTTAGATTATCAAATGATGCAAGAGGTGGCGTTAGCCGATGGGATTGCTGGAAATGAAAAGGAAGTTTCCCGTGTCTTAAAACGTTATGTCGCAGACAGTGTGGATGAAATCAGTTATGATCATCTTGGATCCATTGCGTTTAAGAAACAAGGACACAGTGATAAAACCATCATGATTGCGGGTCATATTGATGAAGTTGGCTTTTTAGTCAAACACATTGATGATCAAGGCTACATTAAACTGCATCCAGTTGGGGGTTGGTGGGGTCATGTCTTACCTTCAAAACCATTGGTCATCACCACTGCTTCAGGCAAGAAAATCATGGGGATTGTGGGTTCACAACCACCTCATGGGATGAAACCTGAAGTTCGCAAACAAGTGATTGAAGTGGGAGACTTATTCTTAGATTGTGGTTTTTCATCGCTTCAAGAAGCGCTTGATGCGGGTGTTCAATATGGGGATATGGTTACACCTCACAGTGAGTTTTTCTCCTTAGGGGATGGCTCGATGCTTGCGACCAAAGCGTGGGATGATCGTATTGGTGCACTCATCATGGCACAAGTGATGCGCAATTTGAAAGAGGTTAAACCTCATCTTACTGTAGTAGGAGTAGGTACTGTTCAAGAAGAAGTAGGACTTCGTGGAGCTAAAACAGCCGCTGCTTTAGTGAAACCTGATGTAGCGATCACCCTTGATGTGACCATCGCAACCGATATTCCAAAAGGGGATAAACGCATTAAGATGGGTCATGGGGTTACACTTGAGATTGCGGATGCTTCTCATTTTGCACATCGTGGCTTACTTCAACATGTGGCTTCCATTGCACAAGAACTGGGTATTGATGTTCAATATGAAATGCTTTCAGCGGGTGGAACCGATTCTGGAGAAATTCATAAATCAGGCACAGGGGTCATTGCGATCACCATGTCCATTCCAAGTCGTTACATTCACTCTCATTATGCCTTAGTTCATCACAAAGACGTGAAGGCGACCATTGATGTTTTAACACACTTTGTCACTCACTTCAGTGAAGAAGATTTGAAAACATTAGCACTCAATCAATAAAAAAGGCGAAAGCCTTTTTTTTACCACCATGTCTTTAAAATGACCACTAACAATGTCCCACCCATCATGGTGAGCATGTTCTTTCTAAACAAGCAATGAAGTAGAATCATGAAACCCAGTCCCATCAGTTCGCTAGAAATGATGTCATTAAAGAAGGAAGTAGGCAGTGCGATCATCACCAGTAGTCCTGAAAGTAAGGATGGCATGATGTCATTGAAGTGTTGAAGGCGAGGTGAATAATGTGTGTCCTCTTTCATCACCATGGGAAGTAAGCGAGGAACACTGGTACTTAACACTAAGATGATGAAGATAATCCATTGAGATTGATTCATGTTGATCTTTGTACCATCACCATGAAGGTGTATCCTAATAAACTGATTAACGAAAAGGTTAGGGCATAGACGAGGGGAAAAATCATGAAGCACACAGCACTGATCACAAGACCACTAAGTGCGTTAATAGAGGATTTTGATGACGACACTTGATTAAGAAAAGCACTGAAAAACAAGGCAGTTAAGATGAATTCTAGTCCTTGAAGTTGAATGTTAAGGCGTGATCCTAGCAGATGACCAAGCAGTGTTGCACCACTCCAATAAAGATAGTGTAGGGTAGATAAGATTAAGATTGATGATGAGTCAAGGTGTGGATTCATTTCTAAGGTGGTGAAGGTTTCATCACTTAAAGTGAAGTTAGACCAGATTTCACTGCTCTTGGATTCAAAAGGAAAGCGACGACGCTTTAAACTGTAAAACAGATGACGAGCATTCACTAAGAAAGCAATCAGTGTCATTTGAATGAGTGGCAGAGGATGAGTCAACCAAGGTAAAGCCATCATCTGAATTGATCCTCCAAACACCAACAGTGAAAACAACAACGCTCCCCACCACGGTATCCCGTTTTGATTCATCAAATAGCCATAACTCATGCCAAAGAACAGATATCCTAAAAAAGTCGGCCAACTTAGGCATAATGAGAGTGA
>DAIDML010000189.1 GCA_027449005.1 Erysipelotrichaceae bacterium
AACCAAATGAATCCATTCATTAACACAATGATGGTCGCTGCATTTTGAATGAATTCTTTAGCCCTTTCTATCATGGATTTAAATGCCAATGATAATGAAGGTACTTTATAATCAGGAAGTTCAATGACCAAAAGATGATGTAGGGCTTGTGAAGGTTGAAAAACATATTTTAAACCTAATCCTGAAAGATAAATCACCAATATAGCAAGGCCATACACAAGAAGTGTCATGTAGGCTTGTTCAAAAAAGAAAACACTCAATAACAAAGCAATGACAGGAAGTTTTGCTCCACAAGGAACAAAGGGTGTCAACATGATGGTCATTTTACGTTGTGATTCATCTTTAATCGTCTTTGTGGCCATGACGGCTGGTATACTGCATGCTGTCCCAACATACATTGGAATGATGGATGCTCCAGATAAACCTAAGAAAGCGAAGTAATGATTGAAGACAAGTGCAACACGAGCCATGTATCCTGAATCTTCTAAGAGTTGTAAAAAGAAGAGTAAGACCATAATCAAAGGTAAGAATCCCACTACTGCAATAAAGCCACCAATGATTCCCTCGCTAAGCAGTCCTGCCCAAAGTGGGGATACATCATACGTCTCTAGCCAACCATTAATGATTGTTGCCCCTGATTCTAACCAACCTACTAATGTATCTGATAAGAAAGGACCAATCCATAATTGGGATAAAGAAAATATCCCCCACATGATGAATGCAAAGATCACTAAACCTAAAACAGGATGAGTAATGACTTGATCAATACGATCTGAAAGACTAGGTGAATATGGTCGTTTTTGTTTCATAACCAGCGAAGCGAGTTCTGATGCTTTTTTTGAGTAATCTTGGTTTGATATCATACAGCTTCTCCAACGCATTGTTCTAAACAATGATATTTTTGATGCACAATCGCATCCACAATGGCTTGTAAACCAATCTTTTTATTGGCTTGTGTGCAAATGACGGGCACATTCAACATGGATGCCAGTAATTCAGGATCCAAGTCCAATTTGTTCTTTTTAGCCATATCCATCTTATTAATCACAATCACCATGGGGATCTTATGTTCAAGCAGTTGTAAAGTAAATTCTAAAGAACGCTCAAAACTAACCACATCAATCACATTCACAATCACATCAATATGACGTGATTTAATATATTGAATGGTGACATCTTCATCTAAAGTGACCGATGTCATTGAATATGAACCTGGTAAATCAGAGATAAAGATGGTTTCATTCTTACAATCAAAGTGACAATGTAAAGGAGCTTCTTTCCTTTCTACTGTCACACCAGCCCAATTACCAATGCGTTCTGATGAATCAGAAAGATGATTAAAGATGGTGGTTTTCCCACTGTTTGGATTGCCTACTAAAGCTGCTTTAATCATGAACCACCTCAATGCATTGAGCACTCTTAGAATCTAAACCATATCGAACACCTTTAATCACAACCACAACGTGATGTTTATGGCGTAAGATAACGTGAAGAGATGTGGTTGGTTTAAACCCTAAACGTTGTAAACGAAACACATTCTCCTTATCTAAGGACAACTGAGTGATGGTTACAGGGGTTAATAATGGGCATGTGGCTAAGTTAAGTGACATGTTGACCTCGTTAGATAAAATTCATCTATCTTAAGTGTATCGCTTTTCAAGACAAATGCACTATAATGCTTTAAACTTAGGGGTAGATTAAACCAAAATCATGTTTAATTGTGATTACGCTCACAATTTATGGAAAAGGAACGTTATGAAAAAAATCTTTCATTTCAGTATTGATAAAATGCCGTACTGGTTAGGTTTGGTTTCTACCCTGCTGTTTGCTTTTTTCATCGCATTGGTATTACCAGATCAAAGTGCACTATCACTAGCTAATGGACTGAGTGAAAGCATTGATACCTCATGGTTTTACAATGCTGCTTCATTGTATCGAATTGCAGAAAGTTATGGAGAATCGGGTCGTGCCTTCTATATTCAACAACGTTGGACGTTTGACTTAGTGTGGCCATTGGTGTATTTCCTATTTATCTTTTCATTAAGCAGTTTATTTTACAAGTCCATTGGGTTATCAAAAATGAACCGTTGGATCTTGTCTTTCAGTTGGATTGCGATACTTTTCGACTACATCGAAAACACATTTGTATCACTTGTGATGTTTAACTACCCTAATCCAACCCCACTGATAGCTGACTTTGCAGGAACTTTTACCTCATTAAAATGGATCTTCTTAGGATTAAGTTTTCTCGTCTTATTTTTACTCATGATTCTTAAGTTAATTCAATTCTTCTTATGGAACAGAAAAAGCGCTTAATCACACACTTTCTTAAAAAATGTGATTTTGATGACATGAGTTGTCAGACTATGTCATGTTTTGTATAATGACCTTGCGAGTATTTTTCTTTAATCATATTAGAAAGTGGTGAGCATGAAGAAATTAAGATTGAAAAAACAGTCGCTAGTTATTATTAGGCCAAATCTTATCAAGTTCGATGTCTGGATTGTAGGTAGCTAAATCTCTAAATGATATGTTGAATTTTTGGGCAATGTCCCACATGTTATCACCAGATTGTACG
>DAIDML010000190.1 GCA_027449005.1 Erysipelotrichaceae bacterium
AAATCAATGTTTTTATCCCTCGTTTTAATCTTATACACATCATTACGGGCTTTCACATCTTCATTTAACAACATCATTAAATCATAACCAGCCCCAAGCAGTCCAAATTCCACCACATCAGTACATACACCAAATTCATCATCGGGGTATCCACTTCCATAATATTTACTTTGATATTTTGGTGGCATTTGGACTGCTTGGAGCAGGTTATGATTTAATGATGTTGTTAAATGAAGATGTGAAAGCCCGTAATGATGTGTATAAGATTAAAACGAGGGATAAAAACATTGATTTTAGAAGAGTGAATAATCTAAAGATTTTCTTTGATGAACATGCGCTTTCTTTAACCATTGATGTCAATAATATTGATGAATGGCAAGGTGGGGATATTGTAGTGTTTAAAAAACATATTGGAATTGTGTCTAATAAACGAAATGAAAAAGGAATACCCTTTCTCAATGAAATGAAGTTGAATCGCATCATCCACATCTTTAACCCCAATCTCACCCATAAAGCCTTTAGCAGCTGACCCACCAAACAACTTAGGAGCTAATGCTACACTCACTTCTTGAACCAGTTTTAAGGAAAGTAGTGAAGCAATGAGTTCTAATCCACCTTCAATGAATAAGGAATCAATGCCTAGCTTGCCACATTCCAATAAAGCACTGTGAAGATCCACATGACCCTCACGTTGATTAACCATGTGAACATGGGCTCCTTTGGATTCAATGGCTTCTTTGATTGCTTTTGGCATGCGTGGTGTACTCATAATGTGAGTTAAAGTTTTAAACTCATCATTGAGTACTTTTGATTCTAAGGGAATTCGTCCTATGGAGTCAAAGATAATGCGAGGATGACAGGTTATTTTTTGATGAGGAAGACGAATGGTGAGAGAAGGATTATCCATAATGATGGTGTTTACTCCTACTCCTATACTTGAATAGAGATCACGAAGTTCATGGACATAAGCAAGTGATTCAGGACAACTGATCCATTGTGATGCTCCTGTTTGAGTAGCAATCTTTCCATCAAAAGTGATGGCTGCTTTGATCAGCACATAAGGCATGTGAGTGGATTGAAGGTGGTGTTTAAAGAGTTCTTTCATAACAAATTCATCTTCACACTTTCATACGTGATTGTCAATGTGTTCGCTATAAAGGATGTGAATTCATCTAAAACATCACTAATGTCATGGTATACTTGAAAAGTGGGAGGAGAACATGAAATCAAAATGGGTATTCATCAGTGGATTGAGTTTACTGCTTTGTTACTATGTGTTAGAAACTATGAATGTGCTTCCACAAGCAACTTACACCAATGATCAGTTTGGGTATGAATCCATCATCAGTGATCATGATGCAGATCATGATGGAGTGAATGATCAAAGTGACATCCTTTTGTCTGCGAAAGCTTATTTAAAAACACGACCGCAATATCAAAGTAAATATTACGGTAGTGGGTATCCTGATGATGAGTATGGAGTGTGTACGGATGTGGTTGCCTTTGCGCTTCTTCATTCAGGTTATGATATTATGATGTTACTCAATGAGGATGTTAAGCAATATAGAGATGCTTATTCCATTGAGGTGGTGGACAAGAACATTGATTTTAGACGAGTCCAAAACCTTCATGTGTATTTTAAACGTCATACCCAGTCATTGACCATTGACATCCATGATCATGAAGCATGGCAGGGTGGGGATATTGTGGTGTTTAAACGTCACATTGGCATTATCTCTAACATAAGAAATAAACAAGGCATTCCTTATGTTCTTCATTTAGCTAATCCCTATCAAATTAGAACTGAAGAAGATATTTTAGAAAAGTCTTCTTCAGAGATTGTAGGCCATTATCGAATTACTTCTCCATTGAAATAAATAAAGTATTTATTCATAACATTAAAAAAGACATGGCAACATGTCTTTACTGTTTTTAGAATGAGTTAGTCTACACAATCATGATCTAGTTCACGCTCTTCCTTCATGACATGAAGGGAGTGAGAGACTTCCCATGCGATGAGTATAGTGACAATGACGTGGAGGACAATGATGGCTCCAACGATGAATAAATCTTTGTATTCACGAATAAGGATCAAACGTAAGATCTCGGCTGCGAGATAAAACATTAATGCGAATGAGATACCACGACCTAAGCGGATACGAATATCAGTGGATGTTTGATTGTATTTGAGTTTTGCAAAACGAGTCAGTGTTAATACAGAGGAGTAGAGGATGATGAATAATCCTATGATTTCCATGATGTAGATCATGAATTTGGTGATATCATGAGTGAAGTTTGAAATAGCATAAGTAATGGATTCTAACATAACGTCCTCTTTCTTGTGAAATATCTCACATATAAATAGTATACCACCTTGTTCACAAATGTAAACCTTTTTGACAAATAATTCACAAGTTGAAATGAGAGGATAACTAGGGTGTTTTTTTGTGTGTTGATTCACACTCAATGAATATACTCCTTTTTATCACGAATGTATAGTGGTATTTGTGAATTTTTTATTCTTTTTAAGTAAAAAAAAGAAGACTGGGATCAGTCTTCACAAGTTAAGCGTTTTCAACCTCTTTAGCGTACACACTGCATGCCTTACTTTCGGTGTTGGGATCATATTTTAAGACTTCGTTGACACACAACTGAGCACTCATCATCACAATGGGAATTCCAGCACCTGGATGAATGGATGATCCAGTGTGATAGAAATGATTCAACCCTTTAAACTTGGGTTGAGGTCTAAAATTGTTGGATTGTCTTAAGGTTGGGGCTAAACCAAAGGTGGCTCCATAATGGGCATGCACTTTTTCTTCCCAATCCTTAGGGGTGAGGATGGTTTCACTCACAATATGCGATTCTAGATTTTCAATGATGCCTTCACTGGCGATGCGATCTAAAATTTCACGTCGATACGTTTGAATCAAAGCTTCATTCCAAGGTTGTTTAAATCCTTTAAGGGAAGGAATAGGGACAAGCACATACAACGCTTCATAACCAGCTGGGGCTAATGAAGCATCCAGTTTGGATGGAACATA
>DAIDML010000191.1 GCA_027449005.1 Erysipelotrichaceae bacterium
ATTCCGACCGGAACCACCATTATAAAAAACCCCACTCGCAGAAGTGGATTTTTTATTTTATGAAGGTTTTCTTGTAAATGCGATGGGTTGGAGTTGAGTTGATGTGATCTAAGTACCAATCATCAAATGTTTCTAGTTTGAGTAACTGTGAGAGAGTGATGATATTGTTTTGGGTGCAAGCCCTTAAGAATGCTCCGCGTGCGTGCTTAGCATGAACGGAGACGATTTTCTCTTTTCCATCCATAATGGATATAAATGAAGTATCAATGATTTTGGCATGTTGGCGAAGTTCGCTAAGGTCAATCATGTCTTTGAATTCCTGTGAACAGATAAACACAATGACTTTTGAATTCGATTGTATGAGGTGTTGAGTGACCTCTTTTTTTATGGTTTGAAAACTGTTGTCTAATCCTAGTTGCTTTAAGGGTGTTAAAAAATCCAAACGGTAGGGTTGAATCATATCAAAGGGTCTTAAAAGTCCATAGAGAGCAGAATAAATCAAGAGATGGTGTTGAAGGTAATCCAAGTGTTGATATGTCATCTCTTTAAGATGAATGGATTTGAATGCTTCACCATAATACGAATAAATGGCTGGGTGATGTTGTGGGTGATGCAGGTGAGTGTAAAGTTGAGTGGCTAATGATTCTGAAATAGAGTACAGTGTTTGTAACTGAGGAATTGAACACGATTTTAATGAATCTAATATCACTTGGGTTTGTGAGTGCGTGTGTGGCTTACTTCCCTTGAGTGGAGAAGGATGTGGCTTAAAAATTTTAGCTGGGGATAGAATGAATTTCATAAAACTCCTTAGTAACCTGAGAATTCAACGCCACTGTGAATGCCGATATCATCAATGAGTAGGGTTGAACCATTAAACAATTGAAGGTGAATCTGACCTTCTAGTCCTTCTTTGATCATGTTCTTCATGCTTCCTTGTTTTGGGGATACAAGCGCTATAGAGCTTGGTGAAGTGATTTTCAAGATGCACTTGAGAGGGCCTTTGGTTAAGGTGATGAGTCTGGTGTGTTCATCAATGGTTTCAATCTTAAATTTGGAGAAGTTGTAAGTGGCGAAGCGAGTTTCTTGGTTGTGATGAGTGATGGTAGTGATGAGGCCTTCAAATTCAAAGCCAATCATGGGGATGGTTGCGATGGATAAGAAAAGACTGGTATTGGGGTTGGTGAAATGATTGGATTGACACCACACATATTTGCTAGGAAATGATGTACCCCAATCTTTCTCGATATACCCTTTTTCATTCTTAAAATCGATGATTGAATCATTCAAGGTAAGAGTGCCATCCAATGTATGATTCATAGAGATCACTCCATGATTGCATTCCATTCGCGGGACATAGTGGAAGGGACCCATGATGGTTGGGGAGTAAAGACTGGTTTTGATTGGAGTAATTCCGTTTATTTTAGCGGTTAGACTTAGGTTTAAATCTTCGTAAGTATAAGAAAATTCGATGGACTCAAGTGAAAAAACATTATCTTTGATTGACACTTTAAAAGGATGATCCTGGACTGAAAAATCACGATAATCAAAGCGGATGTATTTGAATATCATTTGAGGAGAAATGAAGACTTGAATGAAAGCATGAGGATCAGTTGGATTTTTTGAGATGCCTGGGATGAGAGCAATGGTTATGTTTGATTCGCTTAGAACGGTTTTGAAGTACCATCCTTCGAAGAAATGATTACGGTGATGGCCATGAAAGCCTATGTCTTTGATTTTGTACATTTGTGAGTTCCTCTTCATTATTATACAAGATTTATTGTGATATAATGGTCACATTAAGGAGAATGTTTATGTCAGGAAAAGTGTTGAAACGTAGTGAAGTTCCTGTGGAGTCCACATGGGACTTATCGTCCATCTTTGAAAATGATGCGGCTTGGGAGTCGACATTTGAAAAGGTTTCTGAATCGTTAAAAGGAGTTGGAGAATTAAGAGGGAGCTTGTCTGTCAGTGAAGCTTCATTACTTAAAGCGATTAAAACACAAGAAGAAATTGGATATGATCTTGGGTTCTTGTATGTGTATGCTCACCTTCAATTTGATACTGACACCACCAATTCCAAGTATCAAGGCTATTTTTCTAAGGTTCAAAGCTTATATGCCAATTTCATGGCAGCTTTCTCATTCTTTAAGACAGAACTGTTAGCGGCTGATGAAAGTGTGATTCGCTCGTTCTTAAATCATGATGATTTAAAGATGTATACTCATGATTTTAATCAATTGTTTGCGAATCGTAAGTATATCTTATCAGATAAAGAAGAAACATTATTGGCTCAAGCTTCTGAAGTGTTTGGTGCACCAAGTTCCATTTTTGGTATGTTGAACAATGCAGACATCAAATTCCGTGATGTCACCAATGAAGAAGGTGAGAAAGTTCCTTTATCACATGGTCGTTATGTCTTGTTTTTAGAAAACAAAAACCGTGATGTGAGAAAAGATGCTTTCATGGCTATGTATGAAACGTTTAAAGGGTTAAAGAATACCTTTGCGACCACGTTGTCTTCTGCAATTAAAGTACACAACTTC
>DAIDML010000192.1 GCA_027449005.1 Erysipelotrichaceae bacterium
TATAAGATTGTGCGTATGGTTTTAAGTTTTCGGTTATTCCAACCCAAACATCAATCACTTCATTTTGACCAAAATTAGAAAAGGTTTGTTGGCTCGCTTTGGTTTCAAGAAGCGATGCATCGGGTCTTGAATTTTCATCAAACACCCATACGGCACCGAAGAATTGATTAGGATAAGCGGCTTGAAGTCGTTCTAAGAATGCTTTTCCTTCTTCTAAAGTTTTTAAGAAGAGTATGGTTGATAAGGTATCACCAATGGTTGCATCTTCACTCACCACCACCACACTTCTAAAATGATTGACTGGAAGCTGTGTTTTAGGATTCACGAGATGATGATAGAATACACCATTTTCATCCACATAGTTTTGTTGATCAATACCAGATGTTGAAATCGCAACATTAAATGGCATTTCAATGTTTTCAACACCATTTGCGACGCCAATGTTCCAAGGCTTGTTTTCTTCCTTCAATCCAAGTAAGTTAATGGATGAGAGTCCAGCTGAAATTAAGGCTCGAGTTAATCCTTCAACTTCAATGGCTTGTGAAGCCTTGTCAGCAGCATAACCTTTCGCAATCCCCCCTAAATCTAAACTAGCACATGATTTAGTGATGAATACAGTAGAGTTCACTTCATCAATCTCGACTAAATCCCAACCAATGCATTCAGCTGCGGTAGCTAAACGTTCAAGATCTGGAGTTGGACCAATGCCATCATTTCCTTTCGCAATTTCGCGATATTCATGCCAAATCTCGAAAATAGCCCCAGCAGTTACATCAAAGATGCCATCACTTAAGTCGTACATCGTTTTTGAAATTTTAAGTAACTCAATGACTCGTGGATCAACTTTGACTGGTGCAATTCCTGCCATTTGATTTACGGTATACAAGGAACTAACCCCTTCATAAGCTGCATAGCGATCAAAGTGTTGATTCAAATCAGTGATGGTGCTTTTAAAGAGTTCAAACTGTCGGTCAAATTCTCGTTTTGAATTGGTTAATCCAATTAATCTGAATTCGGTGTTAAACCCAGCAGTAATTGTACTGTTGGTAAAACGTTCTATTTGAAGTGCATTACGAATTTGAACGCCAGCGATCACAATGACCACAAAGACAATCAGTCCAGCACGAAACCATTTATTTTCAAGCATAAAGTCTCTCCTTTACCGTAATAGTATGCCAAAGCCTCTGTCAAAAAACCTACATTTTTTGTGTGATTTGTTATAAATTTAACAAGAAGTATTTAAGCTTGTGAATGAGAGTGATATAATACCACTATGTCATGACTCATAAGGTCATTTCAAATGTTAAGAAGGTTGAAAGGAAGGTCACTATGTCAGTTTGGATTGGTTCCATGCAGAAGCATATCGAAGGCTTTAAAGAGCTAACCACTTACAACGATATTGTCAATATCGCTGCACCTAAAGAGATTTACATCCCTTTAATCAATGGTGTTTCCACAGCGTTTGAAGTGTTGGTGAAAGAAGGCGATCGTGTTTTTGTGAATACTAAAGTTGCGGTTCGCAACGATCGATTTGAAGTACCTCTGTTTTCTCCTGTATCAGGAGTTGTCAAAGGTATCAAAAAAATCATGCATGCTTCACTCAAACCAGTGGATCATATTGTGATTGAAAATGATGAGTTGTATGAATCAACCATCAGCATCCCTCATTTGGATCTTGAAAAAGCCACCAAAGATGAGGTTATCGAATTTGCGAAAGTCGCAGGTATTGTTGGTATGGGAGGTGCAGGATTCCCAACGTATTTCAAATACCTAACTCCCGCAACACTTAAAGTGGTATTGATTAATGGTGTTGAATGTGAGCCATACATTACCTCAGACTATCGAATGATGGAGAACTACACTCAGGATTTAATTACTGGGTTTATTGCCATGATGAAAATGGCCAATGCTCAAGAAGTTCACATTGCGATTAAGAAATCTAAAAAGAAACTCATTAAATACATTCAAGAGGCGATTAAGCCTTATCCATTTGCTTCAATTAAAGAAGTGGATGATGTCTATCCTATGGGATGGGAACGTACATTAGTATATGCCATCTATAAAAAACGTTATGTTAAGATCCCTTGCGAAGTGAACGTTATTGTAAATAATGCAACCACAGCGATTGCATTAGGACAAGCGATTACAAAGCAAATGGGTCCTACCATGAAAATGGTGACTGTTTCTGGTAATGGAATTAAAAATCCAGCTAACGTGTTTGTTCCAGTTGGAACTCCTGCAAGCCACATTATTGCTCAGTTGGGTGGATATACAGACGAAAACATCACATTAGTTGCTGGTGGTCCAATGATGGGTAAAACCATGACAACCGATGCTTGGGTGATTACTCCTTACACGAATGCAATTACCATTACTAAGACAGAACAAGTGGATTCCATGACATGCCTACGTTGTGGAACGTGCAATGATCATTGCCCTGCAGGATTACTTCCTGTACGTATTAATAATGCGGAACAAGCAAAAAATGTTGACTTGATAGCTCAACTTAATGCAGATCTTTGCATTGAATGTGGACTTTGCACATATGTTTGTCCATCTAAATTAGAAGTCACTGAAGGGGTACGTCGTGCTAAACGTGTCCTTGCGTTGAAGAAGGGGGCTTAATCATGAAACTTCAATTTAAAGTCTCACCTACAATGAAGACGCGTCAAAGCACACAACAAATCATGATGTTGCTTACACTTGGTTTAATGTCAGTGGTGTTATTTTCCTCTGCATTCTACTTTGTTGAGTATGGCATGAACTATGTTGTTCATCTTTGGAGTTTATTGGCTGTTGCGGTTTCCGTTGCGGTAGCATCAGAAGCAGTATGGGCTTACTTTCTAAAGAAAGACATCGTTAAATATTTAAAAACATCCTTTCCATGGGTGACTGCTATTATCTTAGTGCTCATGGTTCCTATTTCTACTCCACTCTATCCTATTGCTATTGGTACATTCTTTGCGATTGTGGTTGCTAAACTCATGTTTGGTGGGTTTGGACATAACGTCTTTAACCTTGCTGGGGTAGGACGTGCTGTGATGTTGTTCAGTTTTGGTGCTGCGATTATGCCGGATTTGGTTACTTCCGCAACGCCTATTTCATCCATTGCTAATCTTGGATGGGTTGTTAAAGATGCAGTTCAACTTGAAACCTTTCTAGCTCAGTTTGGTGGTATCAGTGGCTTACTCTTTGGATGGTATCCAGGTGCAATTGGTGAAACATCCGCATTACTTATTATGGTTATTGGAATTTTCTTGGCTGTTAAGAATGTGTTGGACTGGAGAATTCCTGTATTCTACATGGGAACCATCTTCGTTTTATCTGCATTAGTCGCAGCGATTCAAGGATTAGGTATCTGGTTCCCTCTTTACAATATCTTTGCTGGGGGAGCGATGTTTGGAGCTGTGTTTATGTTAACAGATCCAGTCACCAATCCTACATCAGCTTCTGGCCGTATCTTGTTTGCGATTGGAGCAGGTATCATCACCATGCTTATCCGTCTACAAGGTAACTATCCTGAAGGGGTTGTCTTCTCTATTTTAATTATGAACATGTTGTCTCCAATGATTGATCGCTTCACTGATGGATGGCAACTTGAATTATCGAAGAAATACGTTACTTCTATCGCAACACTCAGTGTTGTGGGTGCGCTTCTTATGGGTGTTGTTGGGTTTAACTTACAGGCTGTAGCCATTGAAGAACCTGAACCAGAAGTACCAGATATTACATTATCTTCACCCATTGCGCTTGATCAAAGTGCAAGTGCAACTCAAGGTGTTATCTTGTCATCAAGTGTTGATGGGGATGCTACTGTTGTATTAGTAGAAATTAACGGTTATAAGGTTTTATCAGGCGAGTATGACGATGCACTTCCAAACAAAGTTGAAGTTCGTATCAACACATCGACTTTGAAAGTTGTAAGTGTTACGGTGGTTGAAGTTAAAGACACCAATAACATTGGCACCAAAGTTGATAATCCTATCTTCCTTGATCAGTTTAAAGATCTTGATCAAACGGGCAGTGTGGATGCAGTGTCAGGTGCAACAGTCACATCACTTTCAGTGGTTCGTGCTGTCTATGCTGCGTTAGAACATGTTAAAGGAGGAGAATAAAAATGAATAAGAAAGTTGTTCAATTAACCCTCTTCTTAGCGATTATTGCTTCAATTTCTGGAGGATTACTCTCCTTTGTAAACTCATTTACTGCTCCAATCATTAATGAAAATGCAATTGCAGCTGAAAAAGTGACATTACAACTCATTTTCCCAAATACTGAAGAATTTGTTCCTGTTGCTGAATTTGAAGATGAAACAGGCTCAATCCTTGCGATCTTTGAAGCTAAAGGAGCAGGATATGCATACAAAGTTTCTCGCATGGGATATGCGAATCCAATCGTCATGATGGTAGGTATTTCCAATGATGCTAAGATTGTTGGATTACAAGTATTAGAACTTGCGGATACACCAGGCTATGGTATGAAAGTAGGAGAACCTGCCTTCATTAACTCTGTCGTTGGAAAAGGCACAACAGATGGTTTAGATTTAATCTCTGGATCAACTGTGTCATCCACTGCTGCAGTAACCGCAATCAATGCTGCTCGTACACATTTCAATACCCTTAAAGGAATTGATGATGATGGTTCGGGTGGAGTTATTACCCCACCAACTCCTGAATTAGGTGAAACCATTGCCTTAAATTCTGAAACAGCTACCTTAATTACTGGTAACATTACAAATACCGTCGTTAATGGTGATGAAACAGTTTATACTGTAGAATCCAATGGTTATCGTGTTGCAGAAGGATATGAAGGTGCTAAACCTAACGTGTTCAAAGTCACCGTTAACACAGCCACTAAAACGGTTGTCAGCTTAGAAGTTTTAGAAATGAATGATACTGTCGGTATTGGCGATAAGATCGAACATGAAGTATTCTTATCTCAATTTGTCGGATTATCCTTAGAAGATGAAAATTCAAGTGTTGATATTGTCAGTGGTTCAACTCGTACGTCCATTTCGGCCATTCGTGCTGTTGTGACGACAATTGGAAAGTAGGTGAACACAATGAGTCTATTTAAAAACCTATCCAATGGATTAG
Source organism: Erysipelotrichaceae bacterium (assembly GCA_027449005.1). GTDB lineage: Bacteria > Bacillota_I > Bacilli_A > Erysipelotrichales > Erysipelotrichaceae > UBA6182. The sequence goes on from DAIDML010000192.1 coordinate 5,097, forward strand.
TTAAAGAAAATCCAGTATTCGCGCTCTATTTAGGACTATGTTCAGTGCTTGCGGTATCCAACACCATCAGTAATGCATTAGGGATGAGTGTTGCGGTTATCATGGTCTTAACGGTTTCAAACGTTATTATCTCAGCTCTACGAAAAATTATTCCTAGTGAAATCAGAATTCCTGTTTACATCGTGGTTATTGCTACATTAGTTAAGATTGTTGAAATGCTAATGCAAGCTTATACACCTGAATTGTATACAGCACTAGGAGTGTTTATTCCTCTTATCGTAGTTAACTGCATTATCTTAGGTCGTGCAGAAGCGTTTGCATCAAAAAATAGTGTTGGTGCTTCAGCGATTGATGGTATTGGTATGGGACTTGGTTATACTGCTGGGATTTTCATGCTTGCTTCAATTCGCCAACTCTTTGCGACTGGTGCGTTAAGCTTGATTAATCCATTCAACCAAGCGGTGATTTTTGATATCACCATCATTCCAACTCAGTTTACTATTCCATTGTTTGCACAACCTGCAGGGGCATTCATTACCTTTGCGGTATTGGCAGCATTACTTGAAGTCTATAAACAAGCGGGAGAAAAACCTGCTAAGAAAGGAGCATAAACATGGAACTATTTTCACTTTTTATCTCCGCTATCTTTATTAATAACATCATCCTCAATAAGTTCTTAGGTATGTGTCCTTTCATGGGCGTTTCTCGTAAGACAAGTTCAGCATTGGGTATGGGTGGAGCGGTAACCTTCGTTATCTTCTTCTCTTCACTCATCACTTGGGGATTGTTTGAGTATGTCCTTGAACCACTTAGTCTTCAATACATGGATTTAATTACCTTTATTCTTATCATTGCATCCTTTGTGCAACTTGTTGAGATGATCATTAAGAAGTACTCTCCATCCTTATATAAGGCTTTAGGGATCTACTTACCTCTCATCACAACCAACTGTGCTGTCTTATTCGTTGCTTTAGAAAACATTAAACAAGGTTTCACCTTTGTGGAATCAGTGGTTTATTCATTAGCAGTTCCAATTGGGTTCACCCTTGTGTTGATTATCTTCTCAGCTATTCGTGAGCGTTTAGATATTGCTGATGTACCTAAGCCATTAAAAGGTAATCCTGTCGCAATGATTGTGGCAGCGATTATGGCACTTGCTTTCTCTGGATTAGCAGGATTGGTGTAATATGCAATTTATTGCTCCATTGCTTTTCTTAGGTTTTCTTGGAGGAGTGTATGCTTCAGCGTACTACCTTAACTTGAAGACTCCAAAACCTGAAGGGTGTGACGATGTGGATGTGTCATGTGGATCATGTTCAATTTCATCATGTGGTTTGCATCCATCCAACAAAGAACTTATCGTGGAGGTTAAATCATGATTGAAGCTATTATTCTCATGTTAGTGCTTGGTGCATTTCTTGGATTAGGTCTTGGCATTGCAGATGAGGTGTTTTATGTAAAACCAGATGAGCGATTTGAAAAAGTGCTCAACATGTTACCAGGCTACAACTGTGGAGCATGTGGTTATCCTGGATGCCAAGGTATGGCTGAAGGATTACTGAATGGTGAAGTAACTACCGTTTCTCAATGTAAACCTTCCAATGCAGATCAAAGAAAAGATATTTCAACGTACTTAAATGAAAATCCTGGTCCTGATGGTAAAGCATTGGTGATCAAACCTTAAAGAAAATGGGACTCCCATTTTCTTTTTCTGTTCATTCTTTTCAAAATGTGTATAATAAACTAAGTGTGAGGATTAACTATGATTATAAACATTTTATTATTAGTTTTAGGTCTTGGATTTATCATTAAAGGTGGTGATTGGTTTGTGGACTCAGCCATATGGATGGCTAAAATCACTAAGATTCCTCCTTTTATTATTGGTGCAACCATAGTTTCTCTTGCGACCACCGTCCCTGAAGTGCTTGTTTCTGTCTTAGCCACAGCCCAAGGCTCAACTGACTTGGCTTTAGGAAACGCAATCGGATCAATCATAGCGAACATTGGTTTAATCATGGGAATCTCTTTATATGTGGCTCCGCCAAAAACAACAAGCAAAGATTACATCATCAAGGGTTTATACATGGTGGGTGCAGCCCTTGTCTTGATCTTCTTGAGTTTAGATGGAGAACTAAGTAAGCTACAAAGTATCATTCTATGGGTCCTTTTGATTGGATTCTTTGTTTTAAACATTACGACGAGTCAAAAGCAAGAGGATATTGAGGAAGTTTCCTTTGATAAGAAATACATCCTTCTGTTTATCTTAGGTGCAGTGAGTGTTGTGATTGGAGCAAGATTACTTGTTGATAATGGAGTTGCGATTGCTAGAGCATTGAACATCTCTGAAGCTATTATAGGTTTAACCATCGTTGCTGTTGGGACATCACTTCCTGAATTAGTGACAACCATCACAGCGTTAATTAAGAAGAATTCAAACCTTTCATTAGGTAATATTATTGGGGCGAATATCATGAATATTCTACTGGTCATTCCAGCATCTACCCTTGTTTCGAATGGGGGACTGGTGATGAGAATGCAGACGGTTAGACAAGATATTCCGTTCTCAGTCTTATTTATGTTGATTGCGATGATTCCACCGCTTTTATTCAAACGCTTCTTTAAGTGGCAAGGATTGCTCATGCTTGTCACTTATGGATTATATTTACTAATAACAGTGCTATAAACAGTGAAGGAATTCACTGTTTTTTTTCGTATTGTGTATTAGAGGTGCCTATGAAAAGTATAAGTCTCATCTTTGGTTTGTTTGTTTTCTTTGTGACTATCGTTTTATCAATGGTATGGTTCATTCATTTTCAGATTCAAGGAGATCGTTTTCTTTATCACTCTAAACAAATTCATCGAACATTAAGTTTACAGTGTATTCATCAAGGTTGTACAACACACTCACTTCAACAAGATTTAAATCTTTTCTTAATTCAAACTTGGCCAGATGCACTATCAAAGGCAGCTGTTATTAAACGATTCAATTTAGATCCATTTTTGCTTGAGATTGAGTTGAAACTTCGACTAAATCCAATAGGACCTACCATGGAGTTTGAGTATTCTAAAATAATGATTGGAGAAAAACAATGATTTTTGACTATACTGTTCTTACGCCTTATATTCATGATCCACAGATTACAGACATTAATTATAATGGTCATGATTTATGGTGTGATCATTTGAAAAAAGGGAGATATCAAGTTAAATCGTTTACCTTTCATTCTCAAATGCAACAACTTGCGTATCGATTTGCTAATCATGTGAATCAAACCTTCAATCCAAAAACACCGTGTGTCGAAGCCCAATTTGATGGGATGAGATGGTCGATGATTCATGAATCAATCACTTCTTATCTGACCATATCAATACGAAAAACACCTATGATTGCTCGATTATCACAAAAGCAAATGATTAAAGAACACTATGCACCAAACCATGTGATTGAATTCCTCAATCAAGCTGTAAAAGAAAGAAAGAATATTCTTGTGTCTGGTTTACCTGGGGCAGGCAAAACAGAACTCATCAAATATTTGACTTCATCTATTCATCCTGTTGAACGCATCATTACCATAGAAGACACACTAGAGATGCATGTAAAGTCACTGTATCCCCATTTGGATTGTGTTAGCATGAGGGTTAATGACTCCTTCACCTATGAAATGGCAATCAAAGCATCTTTAAGGCAACGTCCAGATTGGATTCTTGTGTCAGAAGTGAGATCGAAAGAAGTGTATTACTTACTTCAAAGCATGAGCACAGGGACACATTGCTTATCAACCCTGCATGCATCAAATGCACATCAAATTCCTCAAAGGCTTATTCACATGATTCCTGGTCATGACTTATCTTATGATCAAATGAAATCGCTTATTCATGATGCGGTGGATATTGGAGTACATATTGAATCTACCATTACATCCAAAGGCATTCATCGAAGGATTCAAGAAGTGGTTTCTTTTTCACTGAATGAGCATCACCAACCGATCACAACGACGATTTATGCTTATGATGATCAACGACTGAAGGAAGGAAATGATGTATGAATGCGGTAGCAATCGTGATAGGATTTGTATTTCTAGTATTCATCAATCAACGACTTTCTATCAAGATGTTATTTAAGAAGTCAACTCCTGTCTATTCTATTTATGGTCCTGCAGTTGGATTTTTTCATCGTAAAGAATCTTGGATTAAAATGATGTTTTTAATCATCATGATGATGATTATTGGAGTTTTGTTTAAACTGTCGTTTGACTATATTTGGATCTTGTTTCTTATGTGTCTGGTTACATTACCACTGCTTTTGTATTATCAAGCACAAGCAAATCATCATGCGCATGAATTTAATCAAGTGACCACCTTTCTTCAACATTTTTTAGCTCACTTCAAGATTCATCAACAAGCTTATCATGCATTGAAAGAAGTGAGTCATGTTGTGGATGAATCAAACAGTCAAATCATACAAACAGCCATAGAAACACTTGAAAGAGATGCAACAGTTCATCCCTTGCACTTTATGACTCAATGGTGTCCTCATTTCATTGTGATTAATATCATGTCTTGGATTCAACATGTGGAAAGTCATGGTTTTGAGCATAATCATGAGATTTTAGATATGTTGGAAAATGATATTGATGATTGGATTGAAGACTCAACCCTGTATATTAAAAACATGCACAGCATAAAGAATAAAATTCTCATCTTATGTGGCTTGTCTTTGCTAATCTCATTGTTTAATCAACACATGTTAGGCAGTTTCATGGATCTTGCGAGTAATCGAGTGTATCAGTTTGCTACATTTGTTTTCTTATCTGTAGTGCTATTTACAGGCATTAAAGCATTTGAACTGCTCAATTGTTCATGGATTTTGAAGAGTGAATTACTATGGAAAGAATGATAGCATTATGGATAGGAATAGGGTTGTATGTCTTTCTTTGGATTAATAAAAAAACTTTGGAAAAATTATTTCTTGAGAAGGAAACAAAGCATTTGCTGCATATATTAGAGCGAGGAAGTTGTGATGCATTCTCATCCAAGCGATTAACACGTGGGTTGCTTGTGTTAGGACTGGCATTACTCTCATATGCTTTAGATCTTGGTTTAATGCAAAGTATAGGTTGGGTTGGATTGAGTTTTTGGATGATTAAATGGCCAACCATTCAACTGCATCAATTGCATCACAAAAGATTGAATCAACTCAAAATTGAGTTTCCAATCTGGTTAAGACAGCTGCAAATCTTACTTCAGCACAACACCGTAGTCCAAAGTTTGAAACTTTCTTCATCGCATGCTCCAAGTTTGTTTAAGGTTGCGTTAAAAGACTTAGTGATTGAATTAGAGCAAACACCTCATGATTTGTCATTGTATACCTCTTTCTTACAAGACTATCAAAGCATTGAAGTGTTACGAGCAATGAAACTGCTCTACCGTTACAATGCGATAGGTTCAGATGATTCAACACGGCAGTTATCTCGCCTTATCTTAGCAACGACGAAATGGTTAAGAGACCAACGTTCATCCATTCAATCCACATCGTTATCAATGATTGGATGGTGGGGCATGCTTCCCTTAATGGGGGTGTGTGGTGTATTCATTGTGATGTTGGGACAAACCTTCATGACATTATTGGAAAGGAGGTAAAATGAAAGCTTTTTTTGAAGAATATGGCTTAGTGCTTGTGGTTACTGTCATTGCGGTAGGCATGATAGCATTCTCAGAAGATTTTAAAGTGACACTTAAAGATAATTTAAATACACAGTGGCAAAGTATGACGGAAGTGGGTAATTAATGAAAGGTTCCTTTGAATTCTCATTCATTATGATCTTTGTCATGATGTTCTTAGTGTTGGGAATGGGTTTAATTAAGATTATGGTTCAATATCAAGATGCAAGGATGCTTCAAGAACGAATCATAGCTTATATTGAAGTCATGGAATCTTTTGAACCCAATCAATTGAAAACGTTGACTCAAATCAGTTCATGTCAACAATGCATTGTGTCATATCAAGCGGATGAACATCATCGAATTGAAGTCACAATTCAATTTCCCCTTCGCCTTCCTATCATTGATTGGTCAATTAATACAAACATCAGTGCAAAAACGATTCCATTGTTTTAAAAGTTTAGCGAGTAAAAAGGCGAATTTACGCCTTTTTTTTCGTGTGATTATGCTATTATAGTGTGGTGAGGTATGTATGATATTAACAGTCGATGTTGGAAACTCAAGTGTCTTTGTGATTGGGTATGAAGACAATAAAAGAGTTTATGAAAACAGACAAGA
>DAIDML010000193.1 GCA_027449005.1 Erysipelotrichaceae bacterium
TTGGATATTGAATGCTTCTACCCACTCTTCCTGCAATTTGAGTGAGAGAAGCTTCATTAAAGACAGGATGATGAGCCATTACAACCATCACGTGCACATTCTTAAATGTAACACCTCGCTCAAGAATAGTGGTACAGACAAGAATGGCTTTATCTTTTGAGATAAAACGTTGTATGATCTTTTCTTTATCTCTGCTTTTAGAAGTGAGTGAATCACAATGGAGTAACAATGAAACCGACTTTGCCATTGAGTGAGTAGGCACAAAGATAAGCCACTTCGATTCAGTAGGGATCAAGTTAACTACCTTCAAAAGCATTAAAAACTTAAATGTTTTTATCAGATGTGGCACCATCAATGGGTAACGAGTTGGTCGCTCATAACACGTGATGTGCACCCAATTTTCCTGCTCCATACGATGTTTTAGTTCAATGGGTATGGTTGCACTCATCATAACGCATTGCTTAGTATAGGTTTGTGAGATGAGATATTCCAACAACGCATTTCCACGATAGGGAAATGCATCCACTTCATCAAGAATCAATACATCAAAACTTTGAGGATAGCGAAAAGCTTGATGTGTTGTGAAGAGCACCAAATCAGCTGATAAAACATCGGTATACCCTTCACACACCGCAATGATTGTGCATTGAGGAATCACCTTTTGAAGACGCTCACACAGTTCAAGCACCACTTGCCTTCGAGGTATCGCCCATCCCACTTTCTGTTTCTTATTTAAACGATCAATGATGAGTTCTAGAACACATTCTGTTTTGCCTGCACCACAGACTGCTTCAAACATCATGTGTTGTGAGGTTGATTCCATTAAAGCTTTAGACACTTCCTTTTGTTTAGGGGTTAACTCAAAAGACAAGTTTGCATCTTCTAAGTGTTCTTTGGGTAGTGTGACTGACACAGGTTCTAGCGTTGCGACACTAAGGCATTGTCGACACACTAAGTTTCCTTGGTGAATAAAAAAGAAATCAGGATGATGTGCTTTGCATTTGGGACATGACATAAAAAAAGCTCCTACATTAATGTTCGTAGGAGCGGTACTTCTTCCTAAAGTCCCAAGGGGTAATCGTTGTGTTATTAACTAAAAATGCTTCTTTCGCATGTACAGCCATTGGTGTATCAGAGTATGAATCAGAATAGAATGCATCAATATCATCAAGATTAAAGTGTTCACTGAATCGAATGGGTTTCTCAGCACCATAACAGTTCTCTCTCAGATTCAAACCTGTCTTAAGATCCACTTCTGATGCAATGAGAGTGACCTTCAACTCATCACAGATGGGTTGAAGTAAGAATGAAGGAGATGCAGAGATGATCACATCATCCTCTTTCTTTTGATTCAAATACCATTCATGGATATCTGATTGTCTGCTCTTCCAAAACTCAGTCACTTCATCTTCAAGTCGTTCTATCTTAGTGATCACGTGATACATCACATCTTTCAACTCTGTTTTTGAAATACGCTTAAGACCATACTTTAATGCTGCAAATCCCATGTTTGGGAGGTGAATGATTAGTTTAGGGTGTTTTCTAAAAAGAAAGCGAAAGAAGGCCTGGGTACTGTCATATGGAATGATGGTTTTATCAAAATCATACACATTCATGTCAGTGCACTTGTGTTAATAGATTGGAAAGCTTTAAGGCAAATCCAACAGGATCCTCAATTGGTAATCCTTCAATTAAACATGCTTGATCATAGAGCACACTTGCCACATCATCGAGTAATGCTGATTGTGATTCATTCAATCGATTCAATGTTTGAAGCAATGGGTGTTCAGGATTCAATTCAAGAATACGTTTTGCTTTGATGTTTTGATCTTTAGCATCAGGCATTTGGGAAAGTACTTTTTCCATTTCAAAGGAAACACCATCCGTAGACACTAAGCAAACAGGATGAGTTTTAAGACGTGTTGATAATCGTACATCTTCCACTTTGTCTTTAAGTTTCTCTTTCAATGCTTCTAACACATCTTTGGATTTCTCAGTGGCATCCTTAATGGCTTCTTTTTCTTGTTCATCATTAAGATCTAAATCACCTTGGTTAATGGACTTGAACGGTTTTTCTTGATAATCACGAACCATTTGTAAGACAAACTCATCGATGTCATCTACGAGGTAGAGAATTTCATAGCCTTTATCTTTAACACGCTCTGAAGCGGGTAAACGATCGGCTTGATCAACGCTCTTAGCAGAGACAAAGAAAATTTCTTTTTGATCATCTTTCATTCGAGCAACATACTCAGCTAAAGTCACAAACTTCTTCTCATAAGACGAATAAAACAAGATTAAATCAATGAGCAATTCTTTATTCATACCATAACTTTGGTATAAACCATATTTGAGTTGGTTACCAAATGCAGTATAGAATGTTTCATACGCTTCACGATCAGAGGTTAAAAGACTTACGAGTTCACTCTTAATCTTCTTTTCTAAACGTTGCGCAATGGATTTAAGCTGACGATCTTGTTGGAGTATTTCCCTGGAAATATTAAGGTTGAGATCTGGAGAATCCACTAAACCACGCACAAATCTAAAGTGATCACCTAAAATATCTTTGGCTTTATCCATGATAAAGACCCCTTTAGAATACAATTGAAGACCCTTTTCAAATTCATTGGAGTAGAAATTGAATGGAGCTTTCTTAGGAATAAACAATAATGAAGTGAAAGATAATGTTCCTTCCACATTCATGTGAATCACCTTAGCAGGATCTTCAAAATCATAGAATTTATCTTTATAAAATGCATGGTATTCTTCAGCCGTCACATCTGATTTACTGCGTTTCCAAAGTGGAATCATGGAATTAAGTGTTTCCAATTCTCCATCTTCTTTTTTCATTTGAATTGGATAGCGGATGTAATCAGAATATTGCTTAATGAGTGATCGTACTGTGTAGTCTTCTAAGAAACGATCATAGTCCTCATCTTCAAGATTTGCTTTAATGTGACAGGTGATGATGGTTCCTACATCTTCTTTATCGGCTTCATCCACCACATAACCGTCTACTCCAGATGATTCAAAGATAAAGGCTTGATTCGAATTGATCTTTTTAGAGATGACGGTAACCTTATCTGAAACCATGAAAGCAGAATAGAAACCAACACCAAATTGTCCAATGATGTCGACATCTTCTACTCCTTTTTCCAAGGCTTGTTTGAATGCTAATGAACCTGATTTCGCTATGGTTCCTAAATTGTCTTCCATATCACTTAAGTCCATCCCAATCCCATTATCTTGAATGGTAATGGTTCTGGCTTCTTTATCCACACTCACTTCAATATGAAGCTTTGTGCGATCAATCTGAATGGAATCATCCTCTAATGATGCAAAGTAGAGCTTATCACAAGCATCACTAGCATTAGAGATCAATTCTCTTAAAAAGATGTCCTTGTTAGTATAAATTGAATTAATCATGAGATCCAACAAACGTTGGGATTCTGCTTTAAAGGGCTTATTTGCTGCCATATAACCTCCTATTTTAGCACTCACTTATTATAAGTGCTAAGTGATGTCTTGTCAATCTTGAAGACATTAAAAAAAGCCCTTAACGGGCTTGCTGTCGAAGTAGTAACACTTCATTATTATCAGAGACAATACCAAACTCAATCTTCTTATCCACTTCTTCATTTCCTTCAAACACGATTAAGTTTGATGAAATGTACGTCGTCTGTCTACGCTCTCCATCCACTAAAACAACATGGGAGGGCAAAAAATGTTCTCCATTTAGGATGATGTATTCTGATGTGCTTTGAATTTCTAATATACGAGGTTGAGTTAAACCTAATTGTAAGTAAGCAGGTAGATTCATGTTATCCATGCTGACTTGATTACCCATAACCCAATCATAATGAATCCATGCCAATAAGTTTGAGTTGGATGAGTTGAGTTGTTGTAGTATATGTATGGTTGTTCCTGGATGATGAATCATGGATAAAGCTTTAGCTCCAAGTTGAGGTAGTTCTAAGTCTTCATCAGACACTTCCATCTCAAAGTTAGAAAGAATCACGTAATCACTTTGATACGCTTGAACAGAATCTAATCCAAATTCTATGCCTGGCAAATGATCCCCATACAACACAAGTAGGATTGGTTCATCACTGGAGTGTACCCATGTGACCAAGGATTCAATCATTTGATCCATTTCGTTGAGTTGATTAAGGTAATAATTGATGTTATTGAATGAATGCTCATCGGTCGGTGCAATGTACTCAATCATGGATGGATCAAGAGGTTCATGAGGATATTCCCCATGTCCTTGCACTGAGACACCAAAGATAAAGTCTTTGCTTGATGATGTTAACATGGCTTGTTGAATGTAAGGAATAAGATGCTTATCTTTTGCCCATCCCATTGGTGTAGTGGTTAAATCCTGCATGGTTTCTGAACTCACAAACGTATTGAATCCTAGATATTGATAAACCACTTGTCTACGATAAAAGTTAGCAACATGGTTATGCAATGCGGTAGTCGTGTAGTTAAGACCATTGAAGTAAGAAACCAAAGAAGGCAGAGATTGTTCTCTTAGTACCGTTTTATATGGATATTCTCCTGTACCAAAATAACTTAAATCCATGGAGGTTAAGAATTCAAATTCACTGTTGGCTGTACCACCACCAATGGTTGGTACAGACCATACTCCTGAGGTGTATTGATCTTTAAGTGAAGAGAAGAAAGGGATTGGGTTGGTAGTCAAGTTTAATCCAATTCGGTTGACATCAAAGAAGGATTCCAATTGAATCGCTATGACGTTCACCTCTTCTGCCATTGATGAATCATATTTCAATTCTTTAAGTCGTTTTAGTAATAATTCTTCATCAAAATCAGAAGGCTTCTTAACTCCTTTAGAAATCACACTTTGCACAAATGAATACGCAAACCCAAATTCATCATAGGTATTCTTAAGATTACCATCTGTTTCTTCAAATCGAGCAATCGAGTAAGAAAGGTTAGGGAGCGTAAACACCAATCCACCTATGACCCCTAAGTGAATGAATCCATATTTAAATAATCGTTTTTGCTTAGTTGACTTAAAGAACATGACTGCTAGGGTCAATATTAACATCACACTTGCACCAATGACCAACAATATTTGGGTAGCGCTTAAATACAAAGGCATGATGGTCGGAATGTTAGTGATGAATTGTGTGTCATCCAAAGTAAAAGGGGTCATTCTAAAACTACGAATTACCATGTTGATCACAGCTAATGAGGTCCAAACTCCCGTGACAAGATAGAAAGTGTATTTTTGACGTCGTGTAAAAAACACTAAGGTAAATGACAATGCCACCAAACATGCATTATAAAAGAAGACCAATGGATAAGTCATCAAGAACTCAAACAAACCTGAAATGGAACGACGATTAAGGAGTTCAATCAAAAGAACGAGTCCTAAAGACGTCATCATCATACTCAGTAAGGAGCGCACACGTTGTGGTGAATTAATGTATTTCATAATGTAGCATAATAGCACTATTGTTGTGAATTTGCAAACAATATCTTATAGAATGCAATTCTTTCACACTAAGTTACATAATTAACAGGTTTAATAAAAAAACCTCATTACTGAGGTTGATTGATTCTTATAATACTAAAGATGATTGAATGCTGACTGCTCTTAATCCTGCATGGGCAGTCAAGGTCGCTGGAAGTTGGATCACTTCGACATCAACTGGCCCAAAACGTTCAATCAAAGCTGCTTTTAATCGCTCTGCAATGTCTACAGCTTCACATTCGCAAATCACAAACTTCGTCACTCCTACCGCAACACCTTTTTCCGCAAAGTCATCAATGACCATTTTGAAGACACCTGCTTCAGTGCGTGAAGTTCCTGCTTTATCAAAGGATTTCCCTTTGTTTCTTATTACCGCTAAGGTTCTTAGTTTGAGTAAAGTAGCAACCGTCTTAAGGGTTGGTGATACACGTCCTCCACGAACAAGTTGATCAAGGTTTTCAGGAATGAGGAAGCCTTGTGTCATATCAATGACGGTTTGAGCCATCGCAAGGATCTCTTCTTTGCTTTTACCTTCTTTAACCATGCTTGCCGCTTTAAAAGTAATGTCACGTAGTGGTCCAGCTAAAGTGAAGGTATCCACAATCGTGACATTATCCATGTCATTGTCCATCTTAGCTAAGTTATAGCCTTGGAATGTTCCTGATAAATTAGAAGACAATGAGAAGATGATAATATCATCCCATCCTTCTGATTTCCATTT
>DAIDML010000194.1 GCA_027449005.1 Erysipelotrichaceae bacterium
TTGATGAAAATTCAAGACCCGATGCATCGCTTCTTGAAACCAAAGCGAGCCAACAAACCTTTTCTAATTTTGGTCAAAATGAAGTGATTGATGTTTGGGTTGGAATAACCGAAAACTTAAAACCATACGCACAATCTTATAGATAAACAAAGACTAGCGATTCAGATTTCGCTAGTCTTTTTAGTTAAACTTTGATTTTACTTTCCTAACAATTTAAACATGTTACGTTTATACACTTCAACACCTGGTTGATCAAATGGATTTACATCATCCATGTATACACTCATTGCAACTGCTTTGAAGTAGAAGTAGATGAGATAACCAAAGGTATATGCATCATGCTTTGGAATATCAATAAGAATATTTGGAACATTTCCTTCATTCACATGGGCTGAGAGTGTTCCTAAAAGTGCTTGTTGGTTCACCCAATGTAATGACTTTCCTGCCAAGTAATTGATTTGATCGGTATCATTCTCACTGACTAATACGCTGCCATCCAATAAAACATCTTTCACACGAAGCACGGATTCAAAGAAGACTTTTTTCCCTTCTTGAATAAATTGTCCCATGGAGTGTAAATCAGTAGAGTTAATGACCGAAGCAGGGAATAATCCTTTGCCTTCTTTACCTTCTGATTCACCAAAGAGTTGTTTCCACCACTCAGCTAACATCGCAAAATGACTTTCATAAGAAACCATAATTTCAACTGATTTTCCACTTGCTTCAAGAAGCTTGCGAGCCACTGCATATTGATAGGCAGGATTAAGGGCTAAATCATCTGTATTTAAATCATGATACGCATCAAGTGAACCCTTCATGAGTGCACGAACATCCACTCCAGCAGCAGCAATTGGAAGTAATCCAACAGAAGTGAAGACAGAATAACGACCGCCTACATCATCTGGAATGGTGAAAGTTTCATATCCCATTTGATTGGATAGTTGTTTGAGTGTACCACGAGCTTTATCTGTGGTTGCGAAGATGCGATGTTTTGCTTCTTCACCATACCATTCTTCCATTTTTAAGCGAATCATTCTGAAGGCCAAAGCTGTTTCAGTGGTTGTTCCAGACTTGGAAATGACATTCACATAGACGGATTTACCTTCAATGTTTTTAAAGATTTGAAGTAATGCAGTTGAGGAGAAAGTGTTGCCTACATAATAGATCTTTGGTGAACTTTCATCATAGAGTCCTTTCACAAACTCTATGGCTGCACGTGCTCCTAGATAAGAACCACCCACACCACACACAAGTAAGACATCTGCTTTTTCTCTTATTGTATTCGCTGCTTTGATGACGCGTTCAAACTCTTCTTTATCGTAGTTAAGTGGCCAATCCACCCAACCTAAGTAATCACTTCCTTTGTATGATTTCTCATGAATCCATTTGTGAATGCGTGAAACATCACTTTGCTTGTCAAAGATGGAGGATGCTAATTTAGCATGTGTTAAATCAACTTTAATCATGGTATTTCCCTTTCCAATGTGTAATCCATTCCGGTAGTTTTTGCGTTAATGATTTAAAACCAAGATGACTTTGGGGTAATCGTTGGTTTAATTCACGCGCTCTAAATCGTCTTAAAGGACGTTGATACACCGCTTTAAGTGATAATTTGAGTTGACGACCATCTTCAGACACTTCAAGCACTTTTAAATAGACTTGATCATTGAGCTGAACATACAACCCAATGTCCTTGACGAAATAATCGCTCATCTCAGAAATATGTATTAGACCCGTTGTGTTATCATCAATCACGACAAAAGCCCCATAGGGCTGAATGCCACTAATTTTGCCCACAACCACTTGTCCAACTTTATACATACCACTACCTCATGTTCGAAGACATTATATCACACTCACTTTATGCTTTGTGCTATAATAACGTTCATAAGGAGGTGTCTTGTGAGAGAACAATATATCGACCAAATTGCAGATACCATCGAAAAGATCAGACCTTATATTCAACGCGATGG
>DAIDML010000195.1 GCA_027449005.1 Erysipelotrichaceae bacterium
TGCTTGACGTACACATGCATCCACATTAATAATGATATCGGCTAATGAATCCTCTTCATGATTGATATTACGAAGAAAGAAAAAGCTGTTGATCAAACGTTGTATGATTTAGCAAAGCAGACCTCATCGCCTGTGTTTGCGATAGTGAACAAGATTGATATGATGAATCGTAATGCTATCATACCTTTATTGGAACATTATGCTAAAAACTATGAATTTGATGAGATTATTCCTTTATCTGCGCTTAATCAAGACAATCTTGATCGCTTAGTGGAAGTTATCATGAAGGTGTTGCCAGAGCAAGAGCGTTTGTATCCTCAAGAACAACTGACTCAATTAACGTATCAGTTCTATATTTCAGAAGTCATTCGTGAGAAACTGCTTAATTTGACTAATCAAGAAATCCCTCATTCAAGTGCTGTTGTGATTGATACGCTTTCATTTACAGACTCGACGTGTACGATTGAAGCGTCAATCATCGTAGAAAAAGATTCACAAAAGGGGATTGTGATTGGGGCAAAAGGAGCACTAAAAAATGAGATTATTAAGCAAGTGAGCATGGAACTTCGTCGTCAATATGGATTGAAGATTCTTTTATCCCTTCATGTAAAAGTGGATAAAGATTGGAGATTGAAGACAAGTAAAATCAATGCCTATCTCAATCCAAATCAAAGTGAATATGAACAATAAGCTAATAGCAATGATTGTTTCTTCAACTCAGTATAAGGAAAAAGATGCCTTAGTGAGAATGATAAGTGAAGAAGGAAAAGCCATCACTATGATTGCGAAAGGAGCGTATGCTCCGACAAGTAAGTATGGTGCTTATCTTCAACCTTTTAATGTCTGTGCGATAGAATGTCATATTAAAGAACCTCTTTCAACATTCATGAGTGCAAGTATTCTTAAGACATTTTCGTTTACAGACATTCATCAATTAGCAGCAGCTTCTTTCATCGTTCAATCCATGGATAATATTAATCAAATGGAACCTCAAAGTTTTGATTGTTGGAAGGGTGTTGAGTATTTGAATCTTATTCAACATTCCATGATGGCCGCTTTATTGAAATTTTGTTTTAACTGTTTTGAAATGGATGGTCGTCAACTGATGGTGGATGAGTGTGTGGATTGTGGTTCATTGCACGTCAGTGGTTTTAGTTTAAGTGCTGGTGGATTCGTGTGTAAAAGTTGTTCTCAACATGAGAAAGTGGATCTTCATGACATTGAAGTCCTTAAGACATTACGATGCATCTCTAAAGCACCTTTAGAATTAACCTATCGTTGTCCAAGTCATGTTTTATCCATGGGGATGATTCAACTTTTTGTGCATGATTTGAAAGATTCAATTCCTTTAGCAATGAAGAGTTGGAAATTCATGGATGACCTAGTATAATGAGTGAGAAAAGTGAGAAAATGTATGAAAAAATTAACCGTTGAACAATTAATTGCCCACTTGAAGTCGACAGGCTTTGTCTTTCAAGGTTCTGCCATTTATGGTGGTTTAGCCAACACTTGGGATTATGGTCCTTTAGGTGTTGAACTTAAAGACAACATTAAAGCAGCATGGTGGCAAAAATTTATTAGAGAAAATCCACATAATGTGGGTATTCAAAGCTCAATTTTAATGAATCCTAAGGTGTGGGAAGCGAGTGGTCATTTAAAAACGTTTTCTGATCCACTGATGGATTGCAAACAATGTAAAACTCGCCATCGTGCTGATAAACTCATTGATGAAGCATTAGAAAACAAAGTCAATGCAGCAACATTAAGCTTTGAGCAAATGGAAGAAGTGATTAAAACCAATCACATTGCATGTCCAAATTGTGGATCTAAGGATTTCACATCCATTCGTCAATTCAATTTGATGTTTAAGACATTTCAAGGGGTGGTAGAAGACAGTTCGGCCATCATTTACTTGCGTCCAGAAACAGCACAAGGGATGTTTGTGAACTTCCAACATGTTGTTCGTGCTAATCGTAAGAAAATCCCATTTGGATTAGGTCAAATCGGGAAGAGCTTTAGAAACGAAATTACTCCAGGTAACTTTATTTTTAGAACACGTGAGTTTGAACAAATGGAACTTGAGTTCTTTACCCATCCTGATGAGGCTATGAAATGGTATGATTTCTGGCAAAAAATGTGTCACGACTGGTTGGTTGACTTAGGTTTAGATGAAGAAAACGTAAGAATTCGTGAACATGATGCAGAAGAGTTGTCACATTACTCAGTTGCGACTTCTGATATTGAGTATCGTTATCCTTGGGGATGGGATGAACTTTGGGGTATCGCTAATCGTACCAACTTTGACTTAACCCAACACCAAGAGCATTCCAAGCAATCCATGGAGTATTTTGATCAATCTACCAATTCTAAATACATCCCATATGTGGTTGAACCGGCAGTTGGGGTGGAACGATTGTTTTTAGCTTTCATGGCGGAGGCTTGTGTTGAAGAAACTTTAAGTGAAAATGACACTCGTTTAGTTGCAAAGCTTCACCCAGCCTTAGCACCTGTGAAAGTGGCTATTCTACCGCTGTCTAAACAACTGAATGAAAAGGCACAAAGTGTGTATGCATTATGTGCGAAACACTTTAATACTGACTATGATGAATCTGGAAGTATTGGTAAACGTTATCGTCGTCAAGATGCGATTGGAACCCCATTTTGTGTCACCATTGACTTTGATACTTTAGAAGATAATCAAGTAACTATCCGTGATCGTGATTCAATGGAACAAATTCGATTATCCATTGATGAACTTGTTCACTATGTTAAGGAAAGGATTGTTTATTAATGACGCAATTTCGAATCGATGATCAAACAATTGAGACGATTCGAAAGAATGCTGACATTGTGTCTATTGTTGGAACCTATATTCCTCTAACAAAAAAAGGTAAAAATCATGTGGCACTGTGTCCTTTTCATGATGACCACAATCCATCCATGTCAATCAATTCATCAAAACAGATATTCAAATGTTTTGTGTGTGGAGCAGGAGGGAATGTTTTTAACTTTGTTCAAAATTTTGAAAAAATCAGTTTCTTAAATGCAGTGTCCAAAGTGGCTTCACTTAGCAATCAAAACTTTGATTATGTTGAGCGAAAGAAAGAAATTGATCCAAGTAAAATTGAGGGTTATAAAATATTGAACGAAACTCAATCTTTCTTTAAATATCAGCTGTTCTCTGTGGATGGACAACATGCGTTGGACTATGCTCGACAAAGAGGGCTAAGTGATGAATTGATTCAAACCTTTGATATTGGATTTGCACCCTCACAATCTGCCTTAACACATTTCTTACAAGCCAAACAGTTTTCTCAATACAAAGCTAAAGAAGTGAATGTGATTAATGATTATGAAGGTCGCTTTTATGATGTGTTTGAAAATCGCTTAACTTTTGCGATTGCCAATGATGAAGGTCAAGTGGTTGGATTCAGTGCACGAGCTTTGGATTCCTCAGCAACCAGTAAATACATCAATACCAACACCAATGACTATTACGTTAAATCTGATTTAGTGTACAACTTTCATCGTGCTAAGGAACATGCTAGAAAAGCAGGCTCAATCATTGTGGTGGAAGGGGTTATGGATGTCATTTCATTTGCGAAAGCGAAGATTTATAACGTTGTGGCTACACTTGGAACTGCTTTAACTTCAACCCAAATTGAAAAAATCAAACGATTAAGTTATAATGTCGTCCTTGCTTATGATCAAGACGAAGCAGGACAAGGTGCCAATTACAGAGCATTGGCTATGCTGTACAAAGCGAAAGCGAATGTAAGTGTGTTACAATATCCTATAGAAGGTGACCCCGATGATGTCATTTCAAAACAGGGTGTTACAGCACTGAATGAGTGTGTGGCAGAACCCTATCATGGGATTGAATTTGCTTTTAAATATGGAGCTAGTTTATACAATCTAGGTGTTTATCAGCAAAAGAAATCCTATATGCTTGCGATGATTGATTTGATTCGACTGTTGCCTGATTCCCTTGATCGTCAACATTTCGCCTCACTTCTATCAAAACTGATTGACATTGATGTGAGTGAAATTGTTAAAACGATTGACAATAAGCCAACCTCAAAAGTCATCACAAGTGTTAAACAACATCCGTTTGTGATTCCTTCTTATGAGATGGAGATTCTAACACAAATCATGTTGTCTAAAGAGGCAGCTTATTACTTTAGAGATCAATGTGGGTTTCTTAATGAACCATTAGCGAATCAACTGGCTTTAAAATTACTGTCTTATTATCGCGAGCATGATGCTTTAGAAGTAGCAGACATGTTGAGTCGTATGAATGATGATGAATCACAGCGATTCTTCTTATGGGTCCTAGATTGGCCTTTATTTCCAAAATCCTACAACATCATTTCATTGGATGAAGCGATCATTAGAGTTAAAATAAAGATGCTTGATGATAAAATCAAACAACTCAAGCAAAAGAGTGTCCTCACTCAAAACACCTCTGAGAAAACCATCATCCTGAATGAAATGATTCAAACCCAACAAGAGAAAGACCGTTTAAACGGAAAATAGGTGTACCATGGCAAAAGAGTTACAAACCCTAGACCAAATTAAAGCCTCACTCATTGAAAAAGCGAAAAAGAAAAAAGCATTGTACCAATCCGATATTGATGCCTTGTTTTCATTGTATGATTTTTCTGATGATGATGCGGAAGCGTTCTTATCATGGATGAAAGATGAAAACATTTTACTTAGTGATGAAGAAGAAGACATTCAAGCTCCCTATACGATCATTGAGGATGATAATGGTGATGAACTTCCAGAATTCATTGGCGATGGAGATGGTGAAGAAATTGAAGATGAAGAAATCAACATCGTCGATTTACAAACTTACGATGCCCAGTTCTCTAGTGGACCTGCGGTTAAGATTAATGATCCTGTCAAAATGTATCTTAAGGAAATTGGTCGTGTCTCACTGATTTCACCTGCTGATGAACCTGAAATTGCTCGTCGTATCCAACAAGGCAGTGATGCTTCTGTTGAAATGAAAACGATGCTAGAAACCTATTTTCCAGAACAAGTTGACAAGCTTAAAGGCATGGACAACATTGAAAACTTCTTGTTTGATCATTTGCATGATGAAGCACTCATTGTTCGTATGAGACAATTGGCTGATTTACGCTATGATGGTGATGAGTCCAAACGAGTATTGATTTCAGCTAACTTACGTCTTGTGGTGTCGATCGCGAAGAAATACGTGGGTCGTGGCATGTTATTCTTGGATTTAATTCAAGAAGGTAACATGGGTCTTGTGAAAGCTGTTGAGAAATTTGACCATACCAAAGGCTTTAAATTCTCAACGTATGCGACGTGGTGGATTCGTCAAGCCATTACCAGAGCGATTGCGGATCAAGCTAGAACCATTCGTATTCCAGTGCATATGGTTGAAACCATTAATAAGCTTGTGCGTATTCAACGTCAATTGGTGCAAGATTTAGGACGTGATCCAACAGCTGATGAAATTGCTGAAAAAATGGAAAACATTACGGCAGAAAAAGTGCGTGAAATTCAACGTATCGCACTTGATCCCGTTTCTTTAGAAACACCGATTGGGGAAGAAGATGATTCTCATTTAGGTGACTTCATTGAAGATAAGGATGCCGTATCACCTGATGAATATGCCAACAACCAAATGCTTAAAGATGAAATTAATCTTGTGTTACAAGGTTTAACTGAGCGTGAAGAGAAAGTACTTCGTTTACGCTTTGGATTATATGATGGACGAACACGTACGCTTGAAGAAGTTGGAAAAGAATTCAACGTCACTCGTGAGCGCATTCGTCAGATTGAAGCGAAAGCTTTACGTAAGCTTAAACACCCAACACGTTCTAAGAGGTTGAAAGATTTTGTCGACAAAACCTAAATTATCAAAACGACTTCAATGCCTTGTGGACATGATGCCACCTCTTGATGTGGTCGCAGATATTGGATGTGATCATGGGTATGTTCCTATTTCACTTGTTTTAAGTTCAAAAGCAAAAATCGCTTATGGAATTGACAATAAAGTTGAGCCTTTAAAGGTTGCGAAAAAGAATGTTCACCTTTTTGGGTGTGAAGAAAACGTGATTCTACTCAATAACCCCCTTAAACAACCCATTAAACTGCTTGATGGATGCATCATTGCGGGTGTTGGTAAAGAGAGTGCGGTTTCAATCTTTCATGAGTTTAGTCCTTACTTTCATGAAAAGACTCTATTAAGTATCCAAGTGAATGCCCAAATCATTGAAATGCGACAATTCATGAAACAACAGGGATATCGTTTAATTAATGAAAAAGTTGTTTTTGATAAAATGCATTATGTGATCTTACATTATCAAAAGGGGATTGAACAGGCTGATGGTGTAGAACTATGGATTGGTCCTCATTTGCTTCAGCAGGTGAGTGAACATAAGGATTATTTGATTGAATTAAAGAAAACAGCAGAGCATTTTAGAAGCATTGCTCAAGATGTTTCAAAGCAAACAGTGTACGCAATGATTGACGATTATTTGCAAGGCATCCTATGATGCCTTGTTGTGTGTTACAATATAGGGTAACAAAACCCTAAAAAGGATGGTTTATATGCAAGATTCACTACTAAAAAAAATGATGGACATCAATGGCTTCAAAGCATTGAGTCAAGTCCAAGAAAAAATGATACCTTGGATTGTGAAAAAACACAGTCTCATTGTCACATCTCCAACAGGAACAGGTAAGACGCATGCGTATCTGTTTGGTTTACTTTTAAGGGTTGTGTTTAGACCTGAAGAAGTAGGTGCAGTCATCTTAGCCCCAACACGAGAACTTGCGTTTCAAATCTATCAGTTCATGAAGATCATGAGCCCATTATTTCCATCACTGAAAGTGAGTTTACTTGTAGGTGGATCAACACGTAAAGAAATGCCAATTAAACCTCAACTTGTCATTGCGACTCCGGGTCGTTTATTAGACATGATTCAATCACAAAGAATGACCATTCATCAGACTCAAATGATCATTATTGATGAAGCAGACATGATGGTTGATGAAGGATTCTTACCAGAACTTGACCAATGTTTAAGCGCAACTTCTGCGAACACGCAAATCGTGGTCTTTTCAGCAACCATTCCTCAAGCCTTGGAACCATTCTTAAAGAAATACATTAAAACGGCTAAAATACACCAAAGTATTGATGACGAAATTTTTAATCCCAAATTAACACATCATTTAATTGCATTAAAACATCATCGTTATGAGACAATGGTGGAGTCTTTACTTCAACACATCAATCCTAACCAATGTTTAATCTTTGCGAACTCTAAAGACGAATGTACAACCATTGCGAATCACTTACGCTCGCTAAATCATCGAGTTGTTGAACTGCATAAAGGATTAACATCGACTCAACGCAAAAACACCATTGTCAGTATTCAATCCTTAAAAGCGAGTTTGATTGTAGCGACGGATATTGCGGCACGTGGTTTAGACTTTAAGCATGTAAGCCATGTCATCTCTTGTGGTTTTCCTAAAGATTTATCTTACTATAAACATCGTGCTGGTCGAACAGGTCGTGCTGGATTGAGTGGAGAGGTATACGCTTTATACAATGAAAAAGATGATGAAGCCATTCGTAAACTCATGACTCAAGGCATTGTGTTTGTCCATGAATCACACAGTGATAAAGGGTTTAAGAAACTGACTCCTTATGGTCAAAAACGTGTCTTTAAGACTGAACAAGACAAAAAGATTGTTGCAATGATTAAAGGTAAAAACAAAAAAGTTAAACCTAATTATAAAAAGAAGATGCAAAAAGAAATTGAAACGTATGAGCGTAAAAAACGTCGTGCCATGATTGATGCGAATATCAAAGCACTGCGTAAGCAAAAGTATAAGGCAGAAGCAAAGGAGAAGAAAGCATGATCATTGGGTCTCACGTTGGTTTAAAAGCAGATGACTATTTCTTAGGATCAGTCAAAGAAGCGCTGAGTTATGGCTCAAATGCTTTCATGATTTATACCGGTGCTCCTCAGAATACCATTCGTAAAAGTGTTGATTCGCTCATGATCAAAGAGGGTAGAGCTGCTTTAAATGAAGCGGGTATCCCAATTGAACATGTGATTGTTCATGCTCCTTATATTATCAATCTAGGAAATACCTTAAAAGCAGAAACCTTTGAATTAGCAACCTCTTTCTTAAGTAAAGAAATTGAGCGAGTAAAAGCCTTTGGTGCGAAGGTGATTGTTCTTCATCCTGGAGCTCATGTAGGAGCAGGCAGTGAAATTGGAATCAACTCTATCATTCAAGGCCTTAATACTGTCCTTAAAGAGGTGGAAGGTGTGACTATCGCACTTGAAACCATGGCAGGTAAGGGGAGTGAATGTGGACGAACGTTTGAAGAAATCAAAGCCATCATTGATGGTGTAGAAAACAAAGCATGTATTTCTGTGTGTTTAGATACATGTCATGTTCATGATGCTGGTTATGATGTGCATGATGTGGATGGCTTGTTGGATGAGTTTGATCGTGTTATTGGACTTCAGTTTTTATCTGTTGTGCATATTAATGACTCAAAAAACAGTCGTGGAGCGATGAAAGATCGCCATGAAAACCTTGGTTATGGTGAAATTGGATTTAAGACGTTGCACCGCTTTGTCACCCATCCCAAATTAGCTCATTTACCTAAAATATTAGAAACACCCTATGTTGGTGATCAACCTCCTTATTCAGAAGAAATTAAAATGTTGAAGGAAGGTCATTTTAATCCTTGGAGAAATGAATAGACCATGAAATTATCGCGTGAAAGTTTCCATCGAAGTGTAAGCACCACATTAGATACGCCTCTTGATCATAAGAAGAACGTATCGAATCGTTTGCTTGCTTTTGCACTTATTATGCTTGTTGGCATGACTGTGGTTTTTGCGCGTTTTTTCTATGTTCAAGTGATTCAAAAAGATTATTATGCACAACGATTAGAAATCTATGCACGACGTATTTTGCAGCTTGCTGCACCTCGTGGTGAGATGATTGATCGTAATGGTAACTACATTGTTTCCAACATCGAGCAACTGGAAATCACATACATGCCTCCAAATCGCTTGGATGAAGCAACAAAACTTGACTTGTCCTATCAATTTTCTAAAGCTTTTGAAATGAACATTGCGTTACTTAGAGAACGTGATTTGAAAGATTTATACCTTTACTTAAATCCAACAGCCTTGAATGATTTCCTAACATTAAGTGAGAGGGAAGATTTTGCGAACAGAGTGATTAACGCTACTCAAAGATTAGATATTGTGTTAGAGCGAATCAATGAAACTCATTTATCAACGCTCAGTGTTGAAGATCAAGCCATGTGGTTGGTTAAGATTCTGATTGAGCAACCCACTGGAGGTCGTCCTAAAGTCATCAAATCCAATGTAAGCAAAGAAGAGATTGCTTATCTTATTGAACACAACCATTTGTTCCCAGGTTTTGATGTTCGTATCTCTTGGGCTAGATCATACCCATATGAGACGATTCTTCGCCCAGTCTTAGGATCTATTTCAACATCAACACAAGGTGTTCCACAAGAAAGTGTCTTATTTTATCTTGCGAATGATTATCTACGTAATGACATTGTTGGCCGTTCTGGGATTGAACAACAGTATGAAAGCATCTTAAGAGGCATCAGCAGTCGATACAATTTAAACTATCGTAGTGATGGACAAGCAGTATTGGATGAACTGAGTGTTGGAAAACAGGGAGATACATTAAAACTAAGTTTTGACATGGAATGGCAACGCTATGCCGTTGAAACCATAACTCGGATTTTTGATGAAAATCGCACTATCCGTGAACGTCGATTTATGAATGCCATTGATTTTGTTATGATGGATGTGAATACAGGTGATGTTTTAGTTATGGCATCTGTTGCTAAAGGAGAGGATGGATATATCTTTGATCCCATGATCAACATTCTTAATGCTTATGAAGTGGGGAGTGTTGTCAAAGGCGCAACCGTTTACATGGGTCTAGATCAAGGTGTTATCGAATTAAATGAAGTTATTTTGGATACCCCAGTTAAAATCAGAGATACTCCTTTAAAACGTTCATACATTGATTTAGGATTAG
>DAIDML010000196.1 GCA_027449005.1 Erysipelotrichaceae bacterium
TTCATCTTGTGGATCAAAGAGAACATGAATAATCATCGGATTGCCTTCTAATTTTTCTTGTATAGAAATAAGCTCCTCAATACACCTATCCACTTGAATAACATAAATCAAGTGCTTTGTGAGTTGAATATTTGAATCATGGATTTCTTTCGACCTCATTTCAAGATACTCACAACACTTCATTGAGATGAGATAAAACTCATCACTTGATTGGGAGTTCTTACAGTGATACCCATATTGTCTGCCATTCGTCCATTTTGTACACGAAAAGCCAAAATTATTGATTTGCTTAAGCACAACATAAATCATATAACACCTCCAAACTTACTATGTATTGATTATAGCTTAAAGAACCTATATGCTTCATAGAAGCGTTGCACTGCCGTGAATAGAATCATGGCAGCAAATATCATTGCAATGAAATCAATGAACTGCGGTAAAAAAGCCATGATTGAGAACATGATAAACCCTTCTGTTCGTTCCGCTAAACCCGCTTGGTAATAGAACGTTTTTTCGCTTACCCTTTCTGAAGCAGCACCCACTGTCAGAAATATTGTCATACTTATAATAATAGAACAAGCTAAGAGAACAAACACCATCATGTTAGTCGAATACTTCCAAGCAAACACAATTAATAGTGAAATTTCCACAAGTCTATCAAATGTAATGTCCATGATGGTCCCAAACGGTGACGATGTTTTAGTCTTTCTCGCGACGGTTCCATCCACTGCATCTAGAAAACCTGAAAACCATAGTACAAGGATAGCAATGATGGTTGGTATATTGAAAAAGATTAGGACCGAAGGCATTAATCCTATAACAAAAGCAATCAAAGTCACTTGATTTGCTGAAATATTCCTTTTAATAAAGAAAGTCGCTGAATTATCAAAGATGGGTTGAATTATCTTTCGTGCTTTACTATCTAACATATGACACCTCCATGATGTAGTTTAAAAATACACTGCATTATCAAAAAGCAAAGTAAGGGTAACGTCATCCCCTACTTGATAATCTTTATAAGTAAAACTAGAAACCACTAATTCGGTATGTTGAACCTTTATGGTGTATACAATCTTATCTCCAGAGTATATTCTTTTGGTAACAACTCCTGTAATATATGGACCTTGCTCAGATACTATCTCAATTTCCTCAGGCCTAAACATAAAAGTGATATTTTGCTGATTTAACACTTTGGTTTTAAATATTCCTATATCCGTTGAAAAATTCCCGTTGATGATATTCCCTTTAATATAATTCCTTACTCCAAAAAAATCTGCAACTTCTTTTGATATGGGTTTTTCATAAATGCAGTGTGGAGTATCATATTGCTTTATTTCTCCATTCATAAGCAATGCAACTTTATCAGCAATTGAGAGAGCTTCTTCCTGATCATGGGTAACCATCAGAATGGTCACTTTTAGAGTTTGTTGAAGATTTCTTACGAACTCTTGCATGTTCTTTCTTAACACTATATCCAGTTTTGAAAAAGGCTCATCAAGAAGCAATACTTCAACACCAATGGCTAAAGCCCTTGCAATAGCAACTCGTTGCATTTGACCTCCTGAAAGCTCATTTGGATATTTATTCTCATGCCCATTGAGTTCTAACAGTTTTAATAACTCATCAACTTTTCTCTCAATTTCAATTTTGTTAACTTTTCTCATTTTTAAGCCAAATGCAATGTTGTCTTTGACATTCATGTGTGGAAACAAAAGTAAGTTTTGATCCACTAACACTGCATTTCTTTTATCAATCGAAATATGATTCATGAGTTGCTCGTTAAAATGAATTTCTCCAGAATCAAAATTGACTATTCCCGCAATCCCATGCAAAAGTGTGGTTTTTCCAGAACCACTCGGACCAAGCAACACTGTGAATGTTCCTTCTTCTATGATCATGTTAATGTTATTAAGCACACATTTCTGATCATATGATTTACTAATATTCTTCAAATTTATTCTTGCCATGTTTAACCTTCTTACTACACATAGTATTGGCTACTTTTTTCAAAAAAGTTGCCCACTATCTTTTCACTTACAATCAATACAATGACTATAGATAAAATGAACCCAATACTTAAAGCTGATGCCATCGTTCTATCTCCAGCTTCGATAAAAGGAAACAGAAACATTGCGTATGTGACTACTCTACCTCCACCTATTAAAAAGGTAATAAAATACTGACTAAATGAAGCAATGTAGATGATACTTCCTGCTATGATGAGTCCAGGTGTTATCATAGGTAATGTAACATATCTGATCACCTGTAATGACGTCGCTCCAAGTGTACGTGCTTGTGATTCGATTCGGTTACCATTTAGTTCAAAAACATTCAACAGAATTTTGACTGCATATGGAATTCCAGGAATAACATGAATAAGAACCACACCCCAAAATGTGTTGGCAAGTCCTAATTGAATAAACCTTAAATGGACACCCATACTTACCGTCAACATTGGTACAATAAGTGGTAATAAAATCAATATTTTGACGATTGATTTACCTTTGAAATGGTAGAATGCCAATGCACGTGCTGCAGGTATACTAATGATTAATGTCATCAATGTCACAACAGAGGATAAGACAATGCTACTAAGCAATATTTTAAACGCGCGTGTAGTTGGA
>DAIDML010000197.1 GCA_027449005.1 Erysipelotrichaceae bacterium
TATGGTTTCTTTGATGTCTTTGGCCAGATTGAACAATACATGACTTTACTTGAAGAAAAAAACAAAGAACTAGATATCATTGCTAATCTTGATTTTTTAACTGGTTTATCCAATCGTCGTCATTTCTTAACCCTAGCGAAAGAACACATTAAAACAGCTAAAAACAACATGTCTTCTTTTGCGTTCATGTTCATTGATTTGGACTACTTTAAAGAAGTGAATGATGAATTTGGTCATAAAACCGGAGATGAGTTATTAAAAATTCTTTCAAACAAAATCACAGGACTCATCAAATCCACAGACATCGCCTCACGTGTGGGGGGTGATGAGTTTGTATTACTGCTTAAAGATGTTGAACAAGTTCAACTTGAAAACATTGCTAAACGACTGGTGGAAAGACTCAATGAACCAGTGGTGATTCATAGTCATCATTGTCAGATAGGCGTCAGTATTGGTGTCAGTCAATACCCACAAGATGGCACTACTGTCGATGAATTGTTCGCTAAGAGTGATGAAGCCATGTATCACGTCAAACAATCAGGGCGAAACGGTTATTCCTTTATTGCTTTAAAATAAAAACACAGTGTGACTCATTCATTTGATTCTCACTGTGTTTTTTATTCCCTTTATCTTGCCTTCATCTTTATGGCTTTAGCCATCATGCGTTTATCATCACGCTCTTTCTCAACTTGACGTTTATCATGATAGGCTTTCCCTACCGCTAATCCAATCTCTACTTTGGCTAGCCCTTGATTCAAATACACTTGTAAAGGAACGATCGTATAGCCTTTGAGTTTTACTTTCTTCTCCCATTTACGAATTTCTGATTTATGTAGCAAAAGACGACGATCTCTCTCTTCTTCATGATTAAAGCGATTGCCAAACTCATAAGGTGCAATATGCATGTTTTTAAGAACAGCTTGTCCTTCTTTGATTTGAATGAATGCATCTTTAAACTGCACTTTTCCTAAGCGCACAGATTTTATTTCTGTTCCTGTCAGTTCAATGCCTGCTTCAAGTTTTTCTTCAATGAAGTAGTCATGATAGGCACGTTTGTTGTTGGCAATGATTTTATTCATAGGTTTGTGTTCCATGTTTTAAATATTTAAAATCAACGGTGCGTGTGTCTTTATTGGCTCCTGTGACACTGATCTTAACACTGTCACCCAGTGAAAAGACTTTGCGCTTACGCTCACCAATGAGTCGCATGTTCATTTGATCAAAGATGTAGTAATCATCATGCATGGTACTCATGTGAACTAATCCTTCAATGCTGTTAGGAAGCATCACAAAGAAACCAAAAGAAGTAATCCCACTGATGATGCCTTCATACGTATCATGAACATGATTCATCATGAATTCTGCTTTCTTCATGTCTTCGACTGCACGTTCAGTTTCCACCGCTCTTCGCTCAGTGAGTGAGGCTTGTGAAGCCACGACTGGCATATGTTTGAGATCAGCTTGATATTCTTTTTCCTTCAATGATGCATTAAAGACATACTTTCGTAACATACGATGCACCACTAAATCAGGATAGCGCCGAATCGGAGATGTGAAATGAGTGTAATCCTTAAGTGCTAACCCAAAGTGTCCTAAAGGTTCATCACTGTAAACTGCTTTTTTCATACTACGAAGCATGAGGGTGGAGATCGCAGGAAACATCGGACTGTCTTCAAACGCTTTGAGCGCTTTTTGAATGGCCGTTTGATGAATTCCTGTCGGTTGAATTTTTAATGTCACCCCATGAAGGGCACACAACTTCGCAATGGATGCAATCTTCTCAGGATCTGGATCCTCATGAACACGATACACTCCAGGCAGTTGCATGGTCTTTAAGGTGTAAGCGACAGCTTCATTGGCTGCCACCATGAAATCTTCAATCAACCGTTGTGAGCGACCACTGCTTCGTGCCACCACATC
The DNA here is from genome assembly GCA_027449005.1 of Erysipelotrichaceae bacterium. Taxonomy (GTDB): domain Bacteria; phylum Bacillota_I; class Bacilli_A; order Erysipelotrichales; family Erysipelotrichaceae; genus UBA6182. The sequence goes on from DAIDML010000197.1 coordinate 1,921, forward strand.
AATGACTTGACCTTCCTTCATGATGAATTGTGATTCGATGGTATTGAAATCCAATTGACCTTGACGTTGTTTACGCTGATTAAGGGCATCGGAGCATCGTAAAGCTAAGGATAAGAAATGAACATACAATTCATCTTCTTCCTCAAGCAAGGTTTCATCATCAAGACATGCATTCACATACGTATACGATAAACGACGTTTGGAATGAATGAGTGATGGATGAACTTGAATGTCTTCAATGTTTCCTTTAGGGGTAATCAACATGGAAGCCGTTAAGGTATAACGATCAACCTTTGGATGAAGTGAGCAAACCCCATTGGATAACACTTCAGGAAGCATAGGGGTCACTGTATTCGCTGCATACACCGATGTACCTCGTTTAAAGGCGTCTTTATCTACAGCTGAGTTTTCCTCAACATAATAGGAGACATCGGCGATGTGGACAAAAAGACGGATGTTGTTGCCTTCTTCTTTCAAGCTTATCGCATCATCCAAATCTTTCGCATCTTCTCCATCAATCGTGACGACATACTCATCACGATAATCAACTCGACCTGGTTCTAAAACAATGGTTTCATTGATGGATTTCATTTCTTCTAAGGTTGCAGATGAGAAATCAATCGGAACCTTATGTTCGATTAAAAGTGCCATGATGTCCATACCAATGGTTTTAGAGGATCCTAAAACGTCACTTAACGCAAACTTCAATGGTTTGTAGGAGGTAATCTTCGCAATGACAATGTCTAGCGATTTAACTTTGATTTGTTTAGAAACACTGATTGGATAACGACGTTGCAGTTTCACATCAACTGGAAAGAACTCCCAACCACGTTTAGTGAGTGTGATGGTTCCAACCATGGTGGTGGTAGCACGCTCAATGATTTGAACCACTTGGGCAAACTTCTCCCCATGATCTTGAGCCACTTGAACCTGAACAATATCTTTATGCATGGCATCTTTGATGTAGCTGGCAGAAATAAAGATATCATCTTCCAATCCTTCCACATTCACATAACCATGACCTTTTGAATTAATGAAAATTGGTCCTTTAAATAAACCAAATTCGTGCGGATCCATGACCTTCCCTTTTTTACTGATCACAAGTTCTCCTGCTTTAACACGCTCTTGAATAAAAGTGTTCATTTCTTTTTCAGGTACGTTAAAATCCTGCGCCCATTCAAGAATGGTTTTCTTCGCAGCATTAGGATGAGTGATGTTGTCTAAGATAGTTTGAAAGTCGATCATGAGACTCCTTAAAGAAAAAAGGCCTTAGGCCTTAAATCACACGAATTAAAATGACTAGCGCAAAGAAAACAAGTCCAAGGACAAGCGTGATGTTTGCGATCACTTTTTCAGGTCCTCTTTCTTTTGCGTTCGCAAATAAATTCAATCCACCACTACCCGTAAAGGCACTGGAGATTCCTTCGGATTTTCCACTTTGAAGTAAGGCCAGGATAATGAGTAATCCTGAAACTAGCATTAATATGACGTCGAGAATGAGCATAACGTTCTCCTTTAATTGCCCTAACATTGTATCACTATGGTGAATGAAAATCAAATGGTTGTCAATGTGTCTTCTTCTACTTAGAAAGGTAAGTGTTTGAATGGTTTAAAACAGTTCTTCCACTCTAACACGTGAATCCATCATACGATCATCTCGTTTAAAACTGGTTGTTTCTTTGATGATCCAATTCATCTGATAACGCTCGTTTAACTTAGTCACAATTTCAAAGAAGGAGTATCGTTGATTGGAGTTGACCAAATAAACCCCTGGCATAAAATTAAGCGCACAATCAACGATGGCGTGTGCACTAACCTCAAGAAAACTGCAAGATGGATACCATTTTGAACTGGCTTCAATGTATCCTTTGTCTTGGTGTTGTTGGATTAAGTAGTGAAACATGTTGTTAGAGCGAGCATGAGGACCAATCTGCCAACCTAATCGTAGAATGATCGCATTATGATGATACTTTTGGATGATCTTCTCACATTCAATTTTATACTTCCCATACTCTTCTTCTGAATCTGGAACACTCTCACTCGTATATGGACCACTTCCCTTTTCAGAGAACACTGAAACCGTACTGGTGAAAATCAGCTTAATCCCTAAGACTTGAGTCGATTTCGCAATGGCTTCCACCCATTCAATCGGTCCAGTTGCGATATGAAAGAACAGATCGGGTTGATGTTCAGATATATAAGCATGCACCGCTGCTTCTAAGTGAATATCAGTTTGAGTTCTATCCCAAATGATGACGTCAATGTTTTGAAGTCTTAACTCATTGTATACATAGGGGGCAACAGTTCCATTCATCCCCGTAATGATCGCTTTCATGTGATTCTCCAATTCTTTTTTGTAAATTCATTGTATCACTTGAATCACTTCACCTTAATAAAAATGATGAATAAAGGCTTAATGTTGCCTTAACCATGATATTATGATAAAATGACTGACAGTCAGTCATGTGGAGGTGTTGTATGAATAAGAAAGATGCTTTAATTTGGGCCGCTGTGGATTTAATGCGTGAAATTGGGTTTGAGAAAACATCGGTGTCACAGATTGTAAAAAAGGCCAATGTTGCTCAAGGGACCTTTTATTTGTATTTTGAGTCTAAAGCTCAACTGGTACTCGGGATTGCTCAATCCATCATGGATGATTTCATGACTTCACTAACCACATTCAAATCAACTGATAGCTTATCCTTACCTGAATTTGTCAGTGAATTGGTTGATTTAACCTATGATCACACTCATAAGCACCAAGCCCTTATTGGGTTTGTCTACTCAGGAACGGCTTACTACAACTCCACCTCTCATTGGGATAAATTGTATATTCCTTATTTTGAATGGTTAAGTGATCGCTTAGCTGCTTATCAAAATTTGTCTCAATGCCGAAAAGAATATCCCCCTGATGTCTTAGCCAACCTTGTGGTTGGACTCATTGAACACAGTGCTGAACAGGATACCGTGTTCAAACTTGAATACACCTTAAATAAAGACTCCAAACAGGTGCTAAAGCACCTTCTTACTCAAGCCTTGATCGTATGATCAAAGAAAGGAATACGATGAGTTAACTCATCATACGTCTATTATGAAAATCGAAAAACAACTTTTAACTCAATCCGTTTTATTTGCTTTAATGTTTGCGATTGTGGGTATAGTGGCAGGTATCATTACCCAATCGTATGTCATTGCTTTTGATGGTCTTTACTCCATCATGAGT
>DAIDML010000198.1 GCA_027449005.1 Erysipelotrichaceae bacterium
ATGATGACCTCATCTTTACGGTCACCTTACCTAACATTATTGTGGGGACAGTCGGACATGGTAAGGATGTCAGTGATGCGAACTTAGCCATGCATGCCATGGGTTGTACAGGCAGTGATGGGGCTTCTAAGATGGCTCATATTGCGTCCGCATTGGTTTTATGTGGTGAATTATCACTCATGAGTGCATTGAGTAATCCTCATGAACTCACCAGAGCTCATCAAAGCATTGAGCGGAAGGGGAAATAGAATGATTGGAATTGATAAATTAGGCTGTTATGTTCCTAAAACCGTGTTACCACTCACAACGCTAGCGCATGCGAGAGGCGTTGATCCTGATAAATACACTAAAGGCATTGGACAAGTGGAAATGGCCATTATCTCACCTAATGAAGATGTGGTGACCATGGCTGTGGAAGCCGCCCATACCATCTTGGATGACGCAGACAAAGCAGCCATTGACATGGTGCTTTTCGCTACCGAAACGGGACTGGATTATTCTAAAGCTGCTGCCATTTATGCGATTGACTGTTTAGGCTTACCTCAATCAACCCGTGCTCTTGAACTCAAACAAGCGTGTTATGCTTCGACTGGTGCAATGTTTTTAGCCATGGATTATGTTCGTGCTCATCCAACTAAAAAAGTACTGGTCTTGTCCAGTGATATCGCGTGGTATGGATTTGAAAATGCAGGTGAAGTGACTCAAGGGGCAGGGGCAATCGCGATGCTTATCTCACACAATCCACGACTAGGCATCATCAGTGAAGGACTAAAAACCGTACGTAACGAAAAAGATTTCTATCGTCCACTTTTTTCTAAAGTACCCTTGGTGGATGGAAAACTCTCCATTGAATGCTACACTGATATGCTAAAAGAAGTGGAAGATCGTCAACCCCATCTGTACACCTGTTTTCACTTACCTTTCGCTAATATGGCAAAGAAGGCCAACAGTGTCTTGACCTATCCTATGGATGAAACGCATCTTAACGTGGTGAAAGAATTAGGATCTGTGGTAGGTAACATTTACAATGGCTCACTATACTTAAGTTTATTGTCTGTGTTAATGCATGCAAAAGAAGATTTAACCCATCAAACCTTAGGCATGTTTGCCTATGGATCAGGGGCTATGGCAGAATACTTCACCATCACCTTACAAGAAAACTACACCCAAGGCATAAATCTTGATTCACTTAAAGCCATCACAGAGGAACGTCATCGCTTAACCATGGATGAATACAAAGTGATGATGACACACTATGAAAATAAAGAATATGCTTCAGAAATTGATTTGAGTGACACCATTCAAGCTCATCAAACCTATGTTCTATCCTCGATAGGCAATGGACATCGTAACTATAAGAAAGTAAAATAACAGGTCAAGTTGACCTGTTATTTCTTTCTCACATCATAATGTTTGAGTAAATCACTGACAAACTGATGCATCTCATTGTCTTCAACTTCTTGTCCAAACAAAATGAAATCAGAACTGACATTGAGCACATCGACAAGTTGAACCAAGGACTTGACACTCATTGAAGTGTGACCAAGCTCAATGTCTGACAATTGTCGTACTGAAATACCACTGAGTTGTGCTAAATCCTCTCGTGATAATCCCATTTGATCCCGTCGTAAACGAATACGACTTCCCACTTCTTTAGGTGAATAAGGTTTGTTCATAGTTTTAATCATACTCAAGGGAAGGGATCTTGACCATGCGCTAAGATGCATGCTTATATGCGGTTTAATTCATATGAAAAAGCATGCAAGCATGCTTTTAGAGACGTTTTAAGATTTGCTTACGCTTAGGACCATTGGACACCATCGCAATTGGAACTTGAATAAGTGATTCTAGAGTATCCACATAGGCTTTTGCTTTCTCTGGCAGATCATCATAGTGTTCAATGCAGGTGATGTCACTCTTCCATCCTTCAACCATGGTGTAAACAGGTTTCGCATTCCATAATGCGGAGGTAGCTACAAACTGTGACGTCACACTTCCATCTTCCAACTCATAATGAGTAATGATTGGGATTTGATCCAAATAGGATAAAACATCAATGTTAGTTAAAACCACATGGGTGGCATTTTGAATAGCACAGCCATAGCGTGTAGCGACCGCATCAAACCAACCTACACTGCGAGGACGCCCAGTGGTTGCCCCATATTCTCCCGCATCTCCACCACGTTGACGAAGTTCATGAGCAATCTCACCCTCAAGTTCAGCCACAAAAGGACCTGCACCTACAGCACTGGAATACGCTTTAGTCACTGCCCACACTTCATCAAGACCGTGCATTAATCCAGATCCTAATGGAGCATAAGAAGCGAGAGTAGAGGAAGAAGTAGAATAAGGATAGATTCCATAATCAGGATCTCTTAATGCACCCAATTGACCTTCACACAAAATGGTTTTATTCTCTTTAACGGCATCTTGAAGTAAAGTGAACGTATCCGCAACATAAGGAGCAATCGCTGTTTTAAGTGTTTCAATTTCTGCTAAGATGGCTTCCTTACTTAAAGGTTGTGTTTCATACAAATGCTCAAGAAGGGCATTCTTCTGTGGTAAAACACGATCCAGTTTGGAAATTACACTGGGAAGATGAAACAATTCTTGAACTTGAAACCCAAGTTTTGCATATTTATCACTGTAGAAAGGGGCAATCCCTGATTTGGTGCTTCCAAAGGATGAAGATCCCATGCGTTTCTCTTCAAGTTGATCAAAGAGGGCATGATAAGACATCACCACTTGAGCTCGATCAGACACCACTAAACGAATAGGATGAGGATAGCGCTCTTTCACCATACAGATTTCTTTCATCAATGCATGGATGTTTAACGCAACACCAGGACCAATGACATTAAGAGTGTTAGGATTAAAGATTCCACTGGGTAACATATGAAGTGCAAACTTGCCATAGTCATTGATGATGGTATGACCTGCATTGTTTCCTCCTTGATAACGAATCACAATATCACTGGTTTGGGCAAAGACATCGGTGACTTTGCCTTTTCCTTCATCTCCCCAGTTTGCTCCAACAATTGCTTTAATCATAGTTCATTTGACTCTCTTTCACATAGTTTAGGGCTTGAGATTGGGCTAAGCCAACCAAATACGATGGATTCATCGCTTCTTTAATCTGATCCTGAGTGAGATTAAACCCAGGTGTTTGCATTAGTTCTTCCATGAAAGAGGACATGGATCCAGTTTGACGATGATGAAGACTTAAGGTTCTTAAGACCTCATGCCAGTGTTGACGATCTCCACCTGCTTTAACACAGGCCATTAAGATGTTTTCAATGGAAAGCAGAATGAGTTGTTCTTCAAGTAAGCGTTGATTCACTTGAACATTGAGGACACAACCTGAGGTAATCTTAATCATGCTTTGTGTGATTTCACTGGAAACAATAAAGATTTCACTCATCATGAGTCGGCGATTGGATGAATCATCCAAACTGCGTTCTAACCATTGTGTGGAGGTGGTTAAGGCTGCGTTGGAACAATCTAAAATCAGTTTACGAGATAATCCACTGATTTTCTCGCTTAAGATAGGATTGCGTTTATAAGGCATGGCAGATGAGCCCACTTGGTGTTGTCCAAAAGGTTCACTGACAATACCATCATGCATCATTAATCGCATGTCTTGGGCAAACTTACCCGCAGCTGCTCCAATCATTTCACACACATGGGCTAACTTGACATCCATCATGCGTGTGTTAGTTTGACCTGCAATCATGATAGTTTCAAGTCCTAGGATATTCATGACATCCTTTTCTATTTGTTTTACCACATTTTCATCATGATCCACTAAGGCAAGAAAACTGGCTTGAGTTCCTGTCGTTCCTTTAAGCCCTAAGGCTTTAAGTGTGGACGTGGTGTAACGTAGGTGATCAAGCACTAAATCCATGTCTTGAAGATACATCGCAAACCGTTTTCCAATGGTAGTGGGTTGCGCCACTTGATAGTGGGTATAGCCTAAGGTAGGGACATGGGCTGTGGCTAAGATGAAACGCATCAAATGATGACGAATCTCAATGATGTCTTCTTCAAGTTCATGAAGTGCTCCTATGAATTGAAGCATTTCACCATTGTCGGAAACGAAGGCAGAAGTGGCACCTAAATGAATAATGGGGGCCGCATTAGGACAAATCTGTGCAAAGTGATGAATATGAGCCATCACATCGTGTTTTAGGGAAGCTTCAAGTCGATCCAACTGCTCCCAATCAAAGACATCAATGTTGGACTGCATTTCTTGGATTTGGTCTAAAGTGACATTCAAACCTGCTTGATGTTGGGCTTGTGCTAACGCAATCCAACATTCACGCCAGACACGGTATTTTTGATGGCGAGAGAATCGCTCACGCATGGACTTTGAGCCATAACGATCCGATAAAGCACTCATGTATGTGTTCATAATGGGTCTCCTTTTAGAATGGTGATGTTGTTAGAGTGGGGGACAACCACTTGCTTGGATGAGGTTAAGAATTCCTGAAGCAACGTCATCATGTCTTTACCAGTGTCCAATAGCAGTGGTGCTTTCGCAATCATCTCAAAGTCACCGCCACCCACACTGCGATAATTGTTCATGGCACAACTGAAGAACATGTCTGAAGTGATTTCTTGACCTTGGTATTGAATTGAGATGACACGTTGTCCAATGGGTTGAGAAACATCAATGACATAATCAATGCCATCCACCATATCATAGTTGTACAACTGTTTCTTTGGAAGCACAAAGGAAGGAGTAATGATGATGTTAGATGCGTCATCTAAAGAGAAGAATGAAGCATTTTGCTCAAGATACGCTTTCAGTGTAGCAGCACTGAGCTCTTTCACCACAATGATGTTTGGATAAGGATAAGCAGCTAACAAGTCTTTCATGGTTGGGAATTGAGGTAATCCTACCAATGCATTGAAAAGGGAACTGCTAGCCAGTTGTGCTTTGGTTTCCAGTCTCATGACATGATTAAACAAGGAGACTAAAGCAGGTTTATGAAGGCGTGATTCCAAATCAGTCGACAGTTGATAGCGATCTTCATCCAGTGCACCACACGGTGACTTAAGCCATGTGTTAAACTCATCCAACCCATCTTTAAACCACTCTTCTAGGAGTGATGTCTTTTCAAATGCGTTGAGTTCAATTAAGTTGGGGATCCATTGTTGATTCGTAAGTTGAGCATGCATGACTTCAATGCCTTCAAATCCACATTGAAGCAGAGCCATTCCACGTGCTTGAGTCGCAATAGAGCGATGTTGATGTCCTGTAAAGAACACATCAATGCCTTCGATCAAAGACAGTTCATAGCCCACATTCTCACCAGTTAAGCGCTCAGTGGGTTCACCAGAATGAATGTCCTTCTCAAACCCACCATGGTAAACCACCACAATGGAGTCCACCAGAGGACGTAATCGTGTAACTTCGTTTCTCACATGCGTAACGACATCAATGAAAGTGATGTCGTGAAGATGCTCTGGTTTTTCCCAGTTAGGAATGTAATCCGTAACTGCTCCAATGATGCCTAAAGTGTGATTATTGAGTGAATGAATCTTGCTTTTCCCAAGTGGTTTTCCTTGATACAACACATTTCCAGTAATACAAGGAGCTTCAAGTTCGTGAAGAAAAGAGAAAAGCACATCCAATCCGTAGTTGAAATCATGATTCCCTAGGTTAAAGTAATGATAACCTAGAAGGTTCATCGCCTGCGCAATGGAGTGCTTAGCTTGTGGTTGAGTATGAAAATAGGTGGTTAAAGCGGAGCCCTGTAAGGCATCGCCATTGTCAATCAATAAGGTGTTTAAAGGATCAAAGCGCTGAAGCAATGAGGGTAGTGAAGATAAACCATAGGGTTTATTTTGATCAAGGGCAACATCATAATTAAGAACATTGCCATGAATATCGCTCGTGCATAAAAGATGAATCATAGTTATCAATCCTTTCGTGTCCCATTATACCAAAATCCTCTTAGAATTGTGAAAAAATCGTAAACTGAAGATGAAGTCATTGTTCATCAGTGGGGATTGTGATATATTTGTGAAGTAAGTAAACCTTACAGGAGGGACAGATGAAGACTTTATTTAAATTACTCATCGTGTCACTTGTTTTCTTTGGCGTGCTCACTGCGTGTGCTCCAGCCACTGAAGAAAAAGTGATCGATGAACTCGTCGTGCTTTTTGTACCTAGCCGTGACCCAGGACAAATCCTAGGAGCGACTGCACCACTTCGTCAATTACTCATTGATGAATTGGCAAAAGCTGGATTCACAGTTAATTTTGTTCGCATTGAAGTGTCTACAGATTACAACGCAGCTGGGGAAGCTTTAGCTGCTGGTACTGCTCATATTGGTTTCTTACCTGGTGGTACTTATGTTGCTTACTCTGAAGAAGGCGCAGAAGTTGTCTTAGCTGCAACTCGTGCTGGTTTGAACAAAGACAGTGAAGTGGCTAAAGATTGGAACGATGGACAACCTACATTAGGTGATTCAGAAAACCAAGTCACTTACTACCGTTCACTCATTTATGCTGGACCATCTGAAGTTGGAAAAGCGATTGCTGCTAAAGTCAATGCTGGAACAGCATTAACTTGGGATGATGTTAACGCTGCTAAATGGTGTGTATCTTCTTCACCTACCTCATCTGCAGGATATGTTTATCCTACAATGTGGCTCATGGAAAACTTTGACAAAAAAATTACTGATTTAACACAACCAGTGATTCCTGGTTCATACTCCGTTATCGCACAAAACTTAGCAACTGGCCAATGTGATGTTGGTGTCGGTTATGCTGATATCCGTCGTGACTACGAAGTGAACTGGACTCGTGACTGGGGTCGTACAGATGCTATCTGGACTGAAATGCCTGTTATCGGTGTTACAGAAGGAATCTTCAATGATACTATTGCTGTATCCAACAACCATCCAGATATGACTGATGAACTCAAAAAAGCTATTGCGAATGCATTCATTGCTCTTGCACAAACTGAACTTGGACGTTCTGCTATTTCTATCTATAACCATGAAGGATACCAAGTGGTTACAGATGCGGACTACGATGGAGCTCGTAAAGCACGCGACATCGTCTCAGGTAACTAAGTTAAACAAGCGAGGGAATTCCCTCGCTTCTTTTTTTATCTTTCATGGAGGAAAGTATGATCCAATTTACAGATGTAGTGAAACGTTATCCTAATGGGGTAG
>DAIDML010000199.1 GCA_027449005.1 Erysipelotrichaceae bacterium
ACCCGAAGCGCATAAACCAACCTCTAAGGGACTCGTACGTCATGTGATGATTGTCAAGAATACGCTCATGCAAGCGGTAGGAATGATTCAAAAGAGTAATATTGAGATTAAAGTCAGTGAAAAAGATCAAGACAACGAATGGAGCATGACCATCACCGTTAAGAAATAGGAGAAGATATGGGAAAAGTGATTGCGGTAGCAAATCAAAAAGGTGGAGTCGGTAAAACCACCACATCAGTCAATTTAGCAGCAGGATTAGCTTACTTAGGTAAGAAGGTTTTACTGATTGACTTTGATCCTCAAGGTAATGCTACTCAAGGCATTGGAGCATCCCGTTCTTCCTTTAAGTTAAGTGCGTATGATTTACTCTTAAGTGATAAAAAAGCGAGTGATGTGATTCTTTCTATCCACCAACCACCACTTTCACTTGTACCTTCAACCATTGATTTAGCAGGAGCTGACTTGGAAATGGTGGAATACAAACAAGGGAAAGAGAAACTACTTAAGAATAAGATTGATCCCATTAAAGATCATTATGATTATGTCATCATCGATTGCCCTCCTTCGTTAGGACTACTCAATACCAATGCCTTAACGGCAGCAGATTCAGTCATTATTCCTGTTCAATGTGAATATTATGCCTTGGAAGGTTTAACACAGTTGTTATCAACCATTCGATTGGTTCAACGCTTGTTTAACCCTCACTTAATTATTGAAGGTGTTCTACTTACCATGTATGACATACGTACTCGATTAAGTGTGGAAGTGTCTCAAGAAGTAAGAAAGTATTTTAAAGAACGTGTATACAAATCAACGATTCCTCGTAATGTGAAGTTATCAGAAGCCCCTTCACGAGGACAATCCATCTTTGAATATGATGTTCGCTCTGAAGGAGCGAAAGCGTATGCAGCACTGGCAAAAGAAGTGCTTAAATACAATGGAGGTTAAGCATGAGTGATAAAGCACGACTTGGAAAAGGTTTAGGAGCGATCTTTGGAGAGAATGTTAGTGATGTGCTTGAGCAGATTCAACAAGGCACCATGGAAGGATTTCAAGGTTCTAGACAAAACATTCCATGTGATGAAGTTAGACCCAATCCTTATCAACCTCGTAAACAATTTGACCAAGACAAACTCCAAGAGTTGGCTGATTCCATTGCCCAACATGGTGTATTTACCCCTATATTAGTTAGACATACTCCTTTAGGGTATGAACTCATTGCGGGTGAACGACGTTTACGTGCCTGTGTCTTGGCCCATAAACCAACCATTGAAGCCATTGTATTGGACTTTAATGATGAGCAAATGATGGAAATTTCACTCATTGAAAACATTCAACGGGAGAATCTAAACATCATGGAAGAAGCCATGGCGTATCAAATGATGATGGATCGTTTGCATTTAACTCAAGAAGCTTTGGCTAATAAAGTAGGTAAATCACGAGAACATATTGCGAATATTTTAAGGTTGAATCGATTACCTCATGTGATTCAAACCATGATCTTAAATCAAGAATTATCCATGGGACATGCTCGCCCACTCATTACCTTAAGCAGTGAGGCAGAAATGATTGCCTTAGCGAAACGCATTGTGAAAGAACAACTTTCCGTTCGAGCGGTGGAAGCTTTGGTAAAACAACCAGTAGCCAAACCGAAGAAACCTAAAGTTGGAACCCATGTGTATGATCGAGTTGTTTCCGCATTGGAAGACAAATTTCAAACCACGGTGAAAGTCAATGATTCATCCATTACGATCTCCTATAAGGGGTGGGATGACTTAAATCGTTTACTCGATCTTTTAGAAGTGAATGAAGATTAAAGTGCTTTGGCACTTTTTTATCTTTTTAAAGGAGTAGTGCTATAATAAACCAAGAGGTAAAGGTATGATACTTGATACAATTGTTGGGATATCCACAGCACAAGCCATGGGAGCAATCGGGATTGTTCGTCTTTCAGGAGATGAAGCCATCACCATCGCAAACCAACTTTTTAATAAAGACTTAAATAAGATAGAAAGCCATACAGTAACCTATGGACGTATTCTTGACCCATCCAATCATGAGATGGTGGATGAAGTGATGTTGACGATGTTTAAAGCACCTCGATCGTACACAAAAGAAGATATTGTGGAAATCAGCTGTCATGGTGGCTTGATGAGCACATCAAGAGTATTGGGGTTATGTGTCAGTCTGGGAGCACGTTTAGCTCAACCTGGGGAATTCACTCAAAGAGCGGTCATTAATGGACGCATTGATTTAACTCAAGCAGAAGGGATTAATGACCTTATTAATGCTTCATCGACTCAAGCCATGACCATGGCATTAAAAGCCATGTCTGGGGATGTGAAGAAAATCATTGAACCACTGATTGATGAACTGATTGGAATGATTGCCCACATTGAAGTCAACATTGATTATCCAGAATATGAAGATGTGGTTCAAATGACCACGCAAGAGATTCTTCCTCAAGCCAAATCATGGGTTGAGAAGGCGGATGCCCTCATTGAGGCATCAATGAAGAAAGAAGTCATTAAAGAAGGGGTTAAGACCGTGATTGTAGGTCAACCTAATGTAGGGAAAAGCTCACTGCTTAATGCGCTTCTTCAAGAAGAGAAAGCGATTGTGACGCCGATTGCGGGAACCACACGTGATTTTGTGGAAGGGTACATTCGCTTGAAACACATTCCACTTCATCTGATTGATACTGCGGGTATTCGTGAAAGTGATGATGTGGTTGAGAAAATAGGAATTGATCGGTCATTAAAATCCATTGATTCAGCTGAACTGGTGATTGTGGTCATTGATCCTACCAATCCTAATAAAGCCGTAGATGAGCAGTTGATTGAAAAAGCTTCCAGTAAGAAACACATCGTCGTCTACAATAAGAGTGATTTAATCAAGAGTGAGGGATTAAGTATTTCTGCCCTTAATCAAGACATACAACCTCTGATTGATCACATTGAAACCTTGTTTGCGCAAAACATTGCGGTTTTAGATACACCCACCTTATCCAATCAACGTCAAATAGGGTTGCTTACACAAGCTAAACGGCATTTACTTCAAGCTAATGATGCGATTGAAGCAGGGTTTGAAGTTGATCTCATTACCATTGATTTATCTGCAGCGTATGATGCCTTAACAAGCATTCTCTCTGCCAATACCAAACCATCCTTAATGGATGAAATATTCAGCAGATTCTGCTTAGGGAAATAACCATGACATTAACACTTCGAAGAGCTTTAGGTTTTATCATTGACAGTCTGATGGTATGGATTCCACTTTCGGTGGTGGCGATTGTTTTCTTCATCTCGCGTACAATCCTTTCTTGGATTCCGATTCTGAACTGGTTT
>DAIDML010000200.1 GCA_027449005.1 Erysipelotrichaceae bacterium
ATTGAAGAAAATGATATTGTTACCATTGATTTTGGAATCATGTATCAAGGATATTGCACAGACATGACGCGGACATTTTTCTTAGGAGATATCAATCCAAAACTCAAAGAAATCTATGAAGTAGTATTAGAAGCCAATGAGTTAGCTATAAAAGCATGTCGTCCTGGAGTCAGTGGTGAGTCCGTTGATAAAGTCGCACGTGATTACATTGCTTCAAAAGGTTTTGGACAATACTTCATTCATGGTACTGGACATGGATTAGGCATGGATATTCATGAAACACCATATGTCAGGGTAGGGGCACAAACACTTCTAAAACCAGGACACGTTGTTACGATTGAACCAGGGGTATATATTGAAGGTTTGGGGGGTGTAAGGATTGAGGACGTTGTCTTAATCAACGACGATGGCGCTGAAGTCTTGACAAAAAGCCCTAAAACCTTAAAATAGAAAGGTGGAAGGTGAACTTTATGATTACATCAAATGATTTAAGACCAGGAATTACGTTTTCTTATGAAAACAATATTTACGTATGTTTAGATGCATCCCACAATAAAACAGCGATGCGTCAAATGATTGTTAAGGCTAAGGCTAAAAACCTTCGTTCCGGATCAATCATTGAAATCTCATTTACAGGTGGAGATAAGATTGAACCTGCACACATTGATAAGAATGAAATGCAGTATCTCTATGATGATGGTGAAAACGTCATTTTCATGGATACCTCATCTTTTGATCAAATTGAAATTCCAAGAACCCGTCTTGAATGGGAATTGAATTTCTTGCGCCCACAAGACAATGTGATGATTTCAATGTATGAAGGTGAAATTTTAGGCGTTATCTTACCTGATAAAGTTGCTTTAAAGATTGTGGAAACTGAGCCAGCTGTTAAAGGGGATACGACCACCAACGCTTCAAAACGTGCTGTGTGTGAAACAGGACTAGAGATTAAAGTCCCGCTGTTTATCTCGCAAGATGAAATCGTCTTAGTAAGTACAGTGGATGGCAAGTATAGCTCAAGAGCTTAAGATAAAAGTTTCGTGTGATTCACGAAACTTTTTTATTGTACAATACTAGTTTAGTGTTATAATATTAACATATGAACATATAATCATATGTTGGAGGTTTTTATGAATGAATGTCTTACGTATGAGATCCATCCACATGCAATAGAAGAAGTTAAATCAAAGCAACTCAATCAAGAGACTTACATGGCTATGACTTCTTTACTTAAAATGATATCCGATCCATCACGACTAAAGATATGTCATGCGTTATTTCTGCATGACTTATGTGTTTGTGACTTACAAGAAATATGTGGAATGTCTCAATCAGCACTGTCTCATCAATTAAACAATTTAAAACTTGCTCGATTAGTTACGTCTCAAAGAAAAGGGAAAAACATCATCTATTCACTTGCCGATGATCATGTGAAAACGTTGTTTGAGGTAACGTATGAACACGTTATGGAGCAAGTATGAAAAAGGTAGAAGTCTTATTAGAAGGATTAACTTGTGCAAACTGTGCTGCAAAGATTGAAAAGAAATTAAGTGAGCGAGTGGACATCAAAAATGTCTCGTTGGATTTTAATACGAGTGTTGTTCATTTTAGTGTCAATGAAGCGTTAAGTGATAGATTAAAAGAGTCTATTGAAAAAGACATATTAGCCATTGAGGATGTTGTGGTGCATTTTGAATCTCAAAAAGAGGAAGATCAAAATAAGTTACAGCAAAAAACCAATTGGTCACTAAAAATTGGAATAGGAGTTGCTTCTCTTGTCTTATCACTCACTTATCTTAATCCAATCTCAACAATTGTAGTATTTGTGGGATATCTTTACATTGGTTCACCCGTACTCACCAAAGCCATTAAGCGTCTGTTATCGAAACAATGGTTTGATGAAAATTTTCTCATGAGTATTGCAACTTTAGGAGCAATCTTTATTAATGAATGGCCAGAAGCCATAGGTGTTATGTTGTTTTATACTGTCGGCGAATATTTTCAAGATCGTGCAGTTGAAAAATCTCGCAAACATATTTCATCATTACTTGATATTCAAGTTAATGAAGCGGTCGTTATCGATCAAGGTAAACTTCGATATCTTGATCCATCACAAGTTCAAATTAAAGATAAGATTCTAGTAGCCGTAGGAGCAAAGATTCCATGTGATGGTGTGATAATTGAAGGACAGTCCTCTTTAGATACCTCTTCCTTAACGGGTGAATCTCTTCCTGTTGATGTGTCAATAGGAACACAAGTCATGGCTGGATCAATTAACCTACACCAATCCCTCATCATTGAAGTGAACACGTTGTATGAACATTCTGCATTATCTAAACTGACACAATATTTAAAAGAATCCTCAAAAAGAAAAGCAAAACTAGAATCAACCATGACTCGTTTTGCAGCATACTATACGCCGATTGTGGTTGGTTTAGCCGTTGCTTTACTCTTCAGCTTAATGCTTTTTGGAATGCCTTTTGCGACAGCTTTACATCGCAGTTTAGTCTTCTTGGTGATCAGTTGCCCATGTGCTTTAGTTATATCTGTCCCTTTGAGTTACTTTGCTTCCATGGGTTACGCAAGCCAGAAAGGGATTCTTTTTAAAGGGGGTGAAGCTTTAGAATCAGCTAATAAAATTGATGCTTTAATTTTTGATAAAACAGGAACACTGACTCATGGGAAAATGAGCGTAGTCCATCAAATCAGTTTGATTAGCGATTCATCACATGCATTAAAACTCATTAAAGCCTTAGAAAGTCATTCAACTCATCCAATTGCTTCTGCACTGGTTCAACACTGCATTGATGTTACTGCTTATCCAATGAGAAACATTCAAGAACTCAGTGGAGTAGGGATGAAAGGTGAATACCAAAACAGCATCATTCGAGTCAGTAAAGTCTCAAAAGATGAATTATCTTCCATTAATCATGCAGATTTAAATTTTCTTGAGCACTTAACGTGGGTTGGCGTTTATGAAAATGATCAGCTTATTTACATTGTTGGTATTACAGATCAAATCAAGGAATCTTCTTATCCTATGATCAAAAAACTTAAAGAATTAGGAATAAAAAGCACAATGATCAGTGGAGATCATGAAGGTGTCGTTAATCACGTTCAAACTCAACTTGAAATAGATCAAACCTATGCATCCTGTTTACCTCATCAAAAAGTAGAATTGATGCAAGAAATGATGAAGGATCACCATATTGGATTTGTTGGGGATGGTATCAATGATTCAGCTGCATTAACATTAAGTCATTGCGGCATAGCCATGGGATTAAAAGGCAGTGATCTAGCCATAGAAGCATCGGATGTTGTGATACTCAATGATGATATGAATCAATTGATTGAAATTCTTAGTATCGCAAAACGAAATCATATAAGCATCATTCAAAACTTATTCATGGTTTTTTTAGTGAAAGGCGTAGTCTTAGTATTAGGAAGTTTAGGATTAGTAGGCATGTGGGAAGCGGTATTTGCAGATGTGGGTGTGGCTTTATTGGCTATTTTAAATGCAATGAGAATTCTGTATCAAAAGAAATAGATTCTATTTCTTTTTCTTTGTGAATGTCTATTTCTTTTTCTTTGTGAATGTGTCTATTTCTTTTTCTTTGTGAATGTGTTGACAATGTTGACGTAAAGTGTATAATATAGACGTATACTTCAGGGCAGGGTGAAATTCCCGATCGGCGGTAAACTCCGCGAGCGAAAGCAGGAACTGGTGCAATTCCAGTAGCGACAGTAAAGTCTGGATAGAAGAAGTGTTAAACTTTCTTTGTCGTGCCCGAGTATTCTTGGGTTTTTTTCGTTAAAGGAGGAAAAAATAATGAAAAAATCAAGTACTCGACTATTGACAATCATCGGTATGATGTCAGCCTTATCTTTTGGGCTTTATGCTCTTGAGATTCCAACCGCATTTTTGTTTCCAGCAGCACCTTATTTGAAGATTGATTTCTCAGATATTCCAGCAGTCATGACTGGGATTATTGGTGGACCATTCGCAGCAGTGATGGTGTTGTTCATTAAAAATTTACTGCATCTTCTACTGATCACTAAAGAAAGTGGTGGAGTTGGAGAACTTGCTAACTTCTTTGCGGGAATCGCTTACACATTACCGATTGTGTTTCTTTACAGAAAAGCCAACATTAAACTCTCATGGTTATCATTAACACTTGCAACAATCAGTGTCACCATTACCATGTTCCTTGTGAATTACTTCATCGTATTCCCAATCTATGGTATTCCTCGTGATGGATCCATTGAACTTCTACTTACTGTATTCACTCCATTCAATTTACTAAGAGGAGCATTACTGTCAGTAGCACTTGTCTTGTTCTATCCACGTGTTTCATCCTTGTTAAAGAAATCATTCATCTAAATAGCCACAACCAATCCTTTCGTAGGATTGGTTTTTTTTAATTGTGTACTATGGTATAATGGGTTAGAATTTGAGGTAATTCTATGGAAACACGTGTAAAGAAATATGCGGATTTAAGAGATTCAATTGCTAAAGATGAAGAAGGAATTGTGTATCATAAAGCTTTAGCCCCATATGCCTCTCGCTTATCCAATGTTGATGAGAAGTATAATGTGGAGCAAAACAATGAACCACATGTCCCACTTCATTCAAAGACACTTATTACTCAAAGTTCATTTAGAAACTTAGAGCAAGACATGGATGTTGATCTCATTGATCAATTCATCAATGAAGTGAAAGCATACAACATCAAATCTGGTCAAGCCAAAGAATTTGATACGAGCAAAAACATTCTATCCGCCATTTCAAAGTCATCAGAACCACTTAATTCAATTAATTCAGTCGATGAAATCAAGGAGATTTTATTGCATGATGAAGATGAGCATAGCCAAGAAAATGTTGATGAACTCAAAGAAATATTGCTTGAAAAAACCCAAGAAATAAATACTTCTTTACTAACGTTTGAAAAAACAATTCATGATGTTAACACACAACTTAACTCAACCAATAAGCTTGTGAATGCATTACTGACACTTTTCCTCATAGGATTAGTTGGAATTATCTTTGTTGCTTTGTATTGGTTGATTAACAGTAGAGGATTCTTACAATGAAAATTAATATTGGTATTGATGGTCCTGTTGCTTCAGGCAAAAGTACTATCGCAAAGAAAGTGGCTGAACGATTGGGTTATACTCACATTGATACAGGCGCGATGTATCGTTGTGTTGCACATTATGCCTTGTTAGCCAAAATTGACATCAAAAGTGAGTCTGAAGTATCAGCTTTACTGCCTCATCTTTTCATACAACTTCATCCAGATGGTTCCATCTTCTGCAATGATCAGGATGTGACATCCATCATTCGTAGTCATGAAATATCCAATGCCGCGTCCACAGTTGCGGCATTTTCATCGGTTAGAGCAAACCTTGTGATTCAGCAAAAACGTATGGCACAAGATAAAGGTTTTGTGATGGATGGTCGTGATATAAATACGGTTGTTTTGCCAGAGGCTGAATGTCAAATCTTCTTGACCGCATCCATTGAATCACGAGCACAACGACGTTTTCTCGATTTACAATCACGTGGTCAACACGTGGATTTAAACATTATTAAAAAAGACATTCAACAAAGAGATTTCAATGACATGAATCGTTTGGATAGTCCTTTGAAAATATCTAAGAATGCTCATGTGATTGATACATCCAACATGAGTATTGATGAGGTTGTTGACATGATTCTCAACCTAGCTAAGGAGGTTATGTATGATTGATGCTGTTGTTGCCATTGTTGGACAACCTAATGTAGGAAAGTCCACATTGTTT
This sequence comes from Erysipelotrichaceae bacterium, assembly GCA_027449005.1. Lineage (GTDB taxonomy): Bacteria > Bacillota_I > Bacilli_A > Erysipelotrichales > Erysipelotrichaceae > UBA6182. The sequence goes on from DAIDML010000200.1 coordinate 5,803, forward strand.
AACCGCTTGATTGGAGAGCGCTTATCCATTGTTTTAGATGAACCTGGTGTGACCCGTGATCGCTTGTATGGGACATGTGAATGGTTGTTAAAGAAATTTAGAGTGATTGACACTGGAGGGATTGTGTTAAAAGACCTTCCTTTTCAGAAAGAAATCATGATGCAAGTGGATATTGCACTTGATGAAGCAGACATCATTATTTATGTTGTGGATGCGATGATTGGACTTGATCAAACGGATCGTGTGATTGCGAAGAAACTCCATGCTTCCAATAAACCTATCATTTTAGCAGCAAATAAGATTGATGATGGCTCAAAACAAGACAGAATGTATGATTACTATGCTTTAGGATTTGATCGTGTCATCGCCACCTCATCCGCTCATGGGATTGGTGTAGGTGACCTGCTCGATACATGCATTGAATATCTTCCTCCTAAGAGAAAGAAATCCAATGATGATGCATTAAAATTCAGTATCATTGGTCGTCCAAATGTTGGAAAATCATCGTTGGTTAATGCGATTCTAAATCAAGAACGTGTTATTGTTTCTGAAATTGAGGGGACAACCCGTGATGCGATTGACACAGATTTCATTGTTAATGAGCAACCCTATACCATTATTGATACTGCTGGTATTCGTAAACGAGGTAAGATTTATGAAAAGATTGAGAAGTATGCTTTACTTCGATCAATGAGTGCCATAGAACGCAGTGATGTGGTGTTGTTTGTCTTAGATGCTTCCATTGAGATTACGGATTTGGATAAGCATGTGGCAGGTTATGCCCATGACATGAACAAACCCATCATTATTGTGCTCAATAAATGGGATGATGTTGATAAGGATGAACATACTTTTCATGTGATACAAGAGAAGGTAAGAGAAGAGTTCCTTTATCTTTCTTATGCCCCAATCATTACAGTGTCAGCTTTAACAAAACAACGTGTTCACCAAATTATTCCTTTGGTTAATCAAGTCTTTGAATCTGCTTCATTAAGAATCAGTACTTCGGTACTCAATGAAGTCATCATGGATGCGATTACCTTAACGCCACCACCAACCCATCAAGGAAAACGTTTGAAAGTAAACTACATGACACAAGTGGCGGTCAATCCACCAACCTTCTTATTGTTTGTGAATGATCCTGAACTGTTTCATTTCTCTTATAAACGTTACTTAGAAAACAAGATTAGAGAAGCCTTTGGTTTCATAGGAACACCTATCGTCATCAAAGCAAGAGGTAAAGAAGAATGAGTTGCATCGGAATCATTGGAGCAGGAAGCTGGGGATTAGCATTAGCTAATGTCTTGAGTGATAACCAACACAATGTGATTGTGTACACACGTGAAGCTTCTGATCGAGATACTATCCTAAATACGCACAACCATCCTCTGTTTTTTGGTGATCATGTAATTTTAAACAATACAATCAATGTCACTACTCAATTGGTTGATCTTGATCAATGTTCAACCATTGTATTAAGTGTACCTTCAGTAGCCATTGAAGATGTCTGTGTTCAAATCAACGACCTATTTACAACCCCAAAAGTCTTTGTGAATACCGCAAAAGGTTTTAATCCACGTAATTTTCAGTTGCTTTCAGAAACCATCACTCAAACACTATCTCAACACATTCTAAAAGACTTAGTGTCTTTGATAGGCCCATCCCATGCTGAAGAAGTGGTCGTAAGACTTCTTACCAGTGTGAATGTGGTAGGTGAAAATGATGATACTCTCATTGAAGTTCAACGCTTGTTCTCTAACCAATATTTCAGAGTGTATCGTAATCATGATGTCATAGGAGCACAACTGGGTGTTGCCACTAAAAACGTGATTGCCTTAGCCAGTGGAATGCTTTCAGGATTTGGTTTAGCTGATAATGCTAGGGCAGCCTTAATCACACGAGGATTAGCTGAGATGTCGCGTCTTGGATTAGCCATGGGTGGTCAACTTGAAACGTTTTTAGGATTATGTGGAGTAGGGGATTTGGTTGTTACCGCAACGTCGACTCACTCTCGTAATTTTCAAGCAGGATATCGAATTGGTAAGGATAATGAAGCAGCAATGTTTCTAGCTACCAACCAAAAAACGGTTGAAGGTGTTTACGCTTTAGCTGGAGTATTACACTATGCTAAAGAAAAGAACGTAGAAATGCCCATATGTGAAGCCGTTAATCGTATCGTTCATCATCAAGAAAAAGTCTCTGATATGATTCAATCCTTAACAGAACGAGATTTAAAACGAGAATTCGAATTAACACCGTCTTAAGACAACCCTATAAAAACAACTGTATCGTGTTGCATGGGGGGGGATAATTTGTGTATGATAGTAGAGTAGATGGAGGTACACTATGTCAGAATCTATGAATAAAAAGGTGCTTGCTGATTTAGTTTCAGAAAAATTGTCAATCACAAAAAAACAATCCACTGAAATCATTGATGTGGTACTTGAAGAAATTGCTGTGGCTTTAAAAGAAGGTAAAAAAGTCGACTTAGCTGGCTTTGGAAGTTTCAGTGTAAAAGAGCGTTCAGCACGTACAGGATTTAATCCACTTACAAAGGAATCTATCCAAATTGAGGCTTCTCGTGGTGTAGGTTTCAAACCTGCTAAAGCTTTAAAAGATCTTGTTAAATAATAAGAAGCAAACTTGCTTCTTATTTTTTATTTTATGATATAATATTTATAAGAAAAATAAGGAGGTTCACAATGGACTTAATTCTTTACTTTGCTGCTATTGCGATTGCATTGTGGGCACAAACTTCAGTTAAGAACGTCTACAATCGTTTTTCAAAAGTTGCTGCAAACACACGATTAACAGGATTTGATGTAGCGCAACTGATTATGAGACGACAAGGGGTCAGTGATGTGAATGTAGAGATGACTCAATCACTTTTAGGGGACCATTATGATCCTCGCAGTAAAACAGTTCGATTATCACCTACAGTCTATAACACCAATTCTATCGCTTCTATTGCCATTGCTGCTCACGAGGTTGGTCATGTTCTTCAAGATCATGAAGGATATGCATTTCTTAAACTTCGCAATTCTATGCTACCTTTAGCTGTTATCTCTGGAAATTTAGCTTGGGTTGTTATCATTATTGGATTCTTTGCCAGTTCGCTTAATCTTATTTATCTAGGGTTACTCATGTTAGGTGTAATTGCATTCTTTCAATTAGTCACTCTACCACTTGAATATGATGCCTCTGCACGAGCAAATCGATTGCTTGTTGAAGAAGGAATCATTGGATTTGAAGATTTGCCTTACGTTAAGAAAATGCTTAATGCGGCTGCATTAACCTATGTTGCTGCTCTAGCAACCACCTTGCTTCAAATTGTAAGAATACTGCTTTTAACTCAACGTCGACGATAATCCTTAGGAAACCTTCCTCCTTACTTCATACATTAAGTAAGGAGGTTTTTTTATGAGATTGATGAAAACAATTGTTTCTATAATTAGTATTTTTCTATTAAGAAGTTTTTTCTTACATTCAATTCATGGCTTTAGTCCCACTGTACAAGAGATTACACAAGATCATTTTAAACATGAAATCTTTGATGTCTATGTGGATCGCTTTGATTTAGTGTTTGAAGGATATGGTTTTGTGATTGAACAACAACACTATCGTAATCTTTTAACCCATTCCATTGCGATAGAAATGATTGACTCAAAAGGGAAGAGTAGGCGATATGAAGGTGTTTCACAAAAGTCAAACTACACTGAACACATGAAGTATCGTGGAACATCTCTTTGTGGTATGTTTAGTTTAAGACAACCCAATCAAACATGTCATTACATCTATGAAAACGTTCAATTCAAAGTGAAAATACCATTATCTCTTATCGAAACACATGAAACGTACGTTTTTAATTTGATTAGTCATCCTAAAAGCATTAATGTTGAGTTCAAAACACCTGTATACGCGATATTAGAAAAAAACGAGTTAGTTCATAATGAAAGAATTTTCATTTTTCATGATCATGAACAACGCAATTCTTTGCAAATCATGCACAGTGAAGTTGTTGCAAGATCACAGCCATCAATTACTGGTCCAGCGTTATATCAAGGCGTTGATTGCAGCAGTACCTATAAGAACCAGTTGTTTTATCAACTAAACGCTGTTTTCAATGAAATCTATTCTGTGATGTTTAATTCATCCATTGGTTTAACTTATTATGAACTTAAAGGACAATTATCAGATTGTAGTAATCAACGAAGAACCATCATTGAGGGACATCAAATAAAACCATTGCATATCAATAGAATTATGGTAAGGCTTGGAGGTGATCGATTTAAAATGAGTGTAACAGTACCAAAACCTTTAGTTCAAACGGTATTAGTTAGGTATTATCATCCTAAATACATGAATCATAGTCGATACAATGTGTTCTTAAATCTACTTAAATACTAAAAAAGTAGCATAGAAATGCTACCTCGTATAATGTATATTATGTAATCTATTGATAATCTTTTAAGTAGGAACGGCCATGTTTAGGGAGCTCTACTTCAAAGTTATCAGCTATGGTTGCTCCAATAGAGGCAAAGGTATCAGCGACTTCTAATTGCTTGTTCCCTTCTAAAGATGGTGAATAAACAATTTGGAATATATACTCACGAGTGTGATCTGTTCCATGATGGGTTGGATCATTGCCATGATCACTGGTAAGGATGAGTAAATCATCTGCTTTTAAATGAGGAAGAAGCTCACCCAATTGCTTGTCAAAAATTTCTAGTTCTTCCGCATAACCCTTTGGATTACGACGATGACCCCATAATGCATCAAAATCAACCAGATTCACAAAACATAACCCTGTAAAATCTTTGTTTTTAACGATTTCAATGGTTTTTTCCATGCCATCAAAGTTAGATTTTGTTTTTTGATATTCAGTAATGCCTTCTTGATCAAAGATATCCACAATTTTACCAATGGATATCACATCCAGTTGTGCATTTTTAAGTGAATCCAATACTGTAGGTTCAAAGGGCTTAAGAGCATAGTCTTTACGATTGGATGTTCGTTTAAACTCCCCTACTTTTGCCCCCACAAAGGGTCTAGCGATGACACGACCTAACTTCCATTCTGGTTTCATTGTAATATCACGAGCAATCTCACAGACTTTGATGAGATTATCTAGTCCAAAAGTTTCTTCATGAGCTGCAATCTGTAAGACAGAATCGGCTGAAGTGTAAACAATCATGTCGTTTGTTAGCATGTGATGTTCACCATATTCATCGATGATTTCAGTTCCTGAAGCAGACTTGTTTCCTACAACTTCATACCCAGTTCTTGATTTTAATTCTTCAATTAACTCATCAGGAAATCCCGTTTCAGTAAAAGTAATGAAGGGTTCTTTAATGTGTAACCCCATCATTTCCCAATGTCCTGTCATGGTATCTTTTCCTAAACTGGCTTCCATTAGCTTACCATAATTGGCTTTAGGATGATTTACAGGTTCTACACCTTTTATTGGGTGAAGATTACCTAAACCAAGTGATTTTAAGTGTGGTAAATCTAATCCATTTACAGCGTGTGCAATGTGCCCTAATGTATCAGCACCTTCATCATTGTATGCTTTTGCATCAGGCAACTCCCCTACTCCAACAGAATCTAAAACAATGGTGAATATTCGCTTGAATTTCATGGTTTCTCCTTTTTTATTTTTGCTCCTGGATGGAAGCTATGATACTTCTCATGCAGTGATTGGTCACTGACATGAGTGTAAATCTGAGTGGTTTTAATATCACTGTGCCCAAGAAGGGATTGAACACTTCGTAAATCAGCACCTTGTGATAAAAGTGTGGTCGCAAATCCATGTCGTAATCGATGAGGATGCATGTCATTGAGTCCTACACGCTCTCCACAGTTCTTGATTAAAGTATACACCTTCTGTCGGGTATAAACCCGTCCATTGGGTTGTATGAGTAAGCGTTGTGATTTTGAAGCAAGTCGTTGAGGTCTAATCTCATTAAGATATCGCGTTAACAGTTCTAAGCATTGATCATGTAAAATCACAACCCGTTCCTTATCCCCTTTTCCTACTAACTTCATCATTCTCTCCTTAAGATAAAGTGAGTTGAGTGATAAATCAACACATTCGCTGACTCTTAAACCTGTAGTGAAAAGCAGTACAATCAATAGATGCTCATCTTCATGAGCTTGCTCATCCAAAGAACTTTCAATTAAACGACTGAATTCATTCAGAGATAGCACATGAGGCAATCGTTTTGACTTAAACTCATAGGTCAATAGATCACTAAAATCAAATTGATCTGTGCTAAGGCTGAGATACTTCACGTAAGCGCGAATTGCGCTTAGATAGCGAGACAAAGTAGTTTTACTTAATGATTGACACCCTTCAATAAAATAACGCTCTACAGCCTCAGGATTAAGCTGTTGGATATCATGTTTCTCAATGAAGGTTAAAAAACGATGAATATCACTCACATACGAGCTCATCGATGTCGGTTTAACCCCTAAGGTATATAGACAGTAATGTTGAAAGGATTCTAAGGTTTTCATTCAAATAAGTTAAGTTGAGCAAAGTACTCTCTTTCATCTATCATTTTAGAACAACTGACACTGATATGTCTAACACTCTGTTCAAAGAGTTGATCAAACAAGACATTAACATATTCATAAATCGTTCCATAATCTTGAGTTGGTACCTCAAAATTAAGCGATTTAGAGCGATTTTCATAGGTGTCATCTTTAATACCTACGATAATGTTCTTAAATAAAATATGTTCATTCAACGCTTTATTGACCAGTTCTTGCACACATTCTTGAAGGATGAGGGTCAATGTCTTTTCATCATCACAATCATAACCAATACTACGACTTTGTCCCATGGATTTATGACTGCGTGTTTGATTAACTATGCTTTCATCAATTCCAGAACATCGCTCAATTAAGGGTCTTAAGTTCAATGGAATTTGTGCTAAGGTTAATTCATCACACTTCATTAAATCAGCAACCGTATTCAATTGAAATGAGGCTAAGATATCATACATTTTTTTACCTACCCCAATGATGGATGGTAAAGGTAAAGGCCATAATTTCGATTTTAGTTCATTATCTCGAATGATTGAAATCCCATTGGGTTTCTTAAGATCACTGGCCACTTTCGCTAGAAATTTGTTTGATGCGATGCCTATACTAACTTTAAGTTGCAACTCTTCTTGAAGTCTTTTTTGAAGCAACATGGCTGCATCCAAAGGTTTACTGTACTGATGCATCACATCACTCATGTCCATGTAACATTCATCAACT
>DAIDML010000201.1 GCA_027449005.1 Erysipelotrichaceae bacterium
GTAGAGGTCATGTATACTCAAATCTCAAACATTAAGAAGGTCCCTAAAGCTCCTTTAGGTTTGGTTAATGTTAAAAACTACACCACCATCTTCATTGATCCTGATGCTAGTCTATTAGAACACTTAAAAAGATGAATCATCCCCCCAGTGATTCATCTTTTTTCCATCCATGATTTCTCCCACGTTCAATTATAATGTACATTGTTTTTTACATCACATAAACTATAAACATCATATTAGACACGAAACATTACGCAAATATCATCAAAAATCAATATTATAACTCATTATTGGTTAAATTTTTACTCACTTCAAGTCCTTCTAAATGATAATCGATGCGATTAAGCTGATGAGACAATGTATTAAGTGTGGTCAAGATCTCACTGTGCTTTTTCTGTAAGGTTAGTACTGATGATTGAGCATCCTGTAAATGATTCATGAGTTCATCCATGTGAAGCACAAGTTGTTGTGCGTGTTGAGATTGAATGCTTTGTTTCATGCTTAGCATAAGTATGTTGATAAAAGCATGAAGCGTCATAGGTGAAACGATATAAACTTTACTCTCTTGAAAGATTTGGTGAAGAAGATGCGCTTCTTGATATAAATCACTTACCAATGATTCAAATGGAATGTACATCAAGGCAAAATCAGAAGTGTATGGTGGTCTAATATATTTACTTTGAATGCTTTTAGCTTGGATCTTAACCGCCTTTACAAATCCATTCCAATGTTCTGAAGTGGGTTCCTTGATATACATTTCATAATCACTGAGCGGCACTTTTGCATCCACAGGCACAAGCACGGAGTGCTTCTCACTTGAAATGGTAATTAGAGCATCCACCTTGTTGTTACCAAAAGATGGATGAGAAGCCTGCATGATGTAAGAAGATGATGGAAGCAGTGAAGATAAGAGTGCTTCTAGTGAAACCTCCCCTAACAATCCTTTACTTTTCTCTTTTGAAAGAACTTGCTTAAGTGCATTCACATTGTGAGCCATCGGCGGTAATTCTCCCAATAGTGAACTTACATGATTAAGCGATTGATACAGTGGAGCAAGATGAACATTAAAACTACTGCTCACATCTTCTTGAAGATGAGAAGATTGCATCAGTTGTGTTGTCTTGATGGCTTGGGTTTCTTTAAGCATGTTTTCTTGAATGTTCCACAACTGTTGATTCAATTGATTTGAAAAGGATTGTTGTTTCAACAACATCAACACAATCCCTATGTTAGACATGACTAAAACACCAATAAATACCCAACCTAATTCATTCATACTTTAGTAACTCCTTATAGATGGTATGAAGGGCTCCTTGCTCTTCATTGGAAGGAACGATTTGACCATACTTGACCATCCATTCTGGAGCATTGCTCATTACACGAGGCTCTTTAACTATTTCTAGCATCGAGACATCATTACCCCCATCTCCAAATGCCATGCATTCATCCAAAGAAAGGTTCATTTCTTGAAGTAATCGTTGTAATCCTACACCTTTGTTTACCCCCATTGGATTAATGTCGATAGAACCCAAACCTGAACTATGCACTTCCACCATGGGAAATTGATTTTCAAGATGACTTATGATGGATTCGGTTCTTTCTTTCTCACATATGATTGCAATTTTTAAAATGGGATCATCCTTCACGACATACTCATCAACATATTGAATATTACGTGCATATAAAGCAATATGCTCTTTCAATGCTTGTGGATAATGGTTATATACGTAAGAGTGATGAACACCTGAACAGATATAGATAGGATTAAGTTGTTTCAAAGACTCTAATACTTGCTGAGCAATCCAAGGCTCAAAGTGAATAGAATGAATCACATGATTATGATGCAAAACAACTGCTCCATTCTCTCCGACAATACTTATCTTATCTTCAACTCCTTCAAAGAAAGAACGAATTTGTCGCCATTGATTACCACTTGCGACAATAAAATGCTTATTTTGCTTGTCCATCAAAGTCATCACTTCTTTAAACAACGTCACATCATAACTATGGTCTTTTCTTAGGAAAGTCCCATCCATATCACATACAAAAGCTTTGATCATATTCCATCCTCACAGTCTTCACTTATTATAAACAATCCATGCTTGCTTGTCTAAAAAGCAATGAAATATGATAAACTTGTTGATAATGAAAGAAGGTTCACCATGATCACAAACATGAATAAAACCCGCTCTGAGGTTAATCAAACCTATACCTGGGATTTAACCTCATTGTATCCCAATGAAGAAGCATTCCAATCCGCAGTAAGCATACTTTATGAAAACATCCAAGCAATAAGCTCCTATCAAAACACGCTAAACTCATCTTTAAGGATTGTTGAATGTTTAGATCTCTTGGCCATCATCACTCAACAAGCCACATCTTTGTTCACTTATGCTCAACTTAAAGTCAGTGAAGATTCATCCAATGCACAGTCCTTGCTAAGACAAGGCAGTCTTGCACCACTTTCATCCTCGCTTGGAAGCAATACTGCTTTCATTGACATTGAACTCAGTGGTCTTCATGAAGAGGTTTTAAATGACGTCGTTCGTTTAGCTCCACATTTAAAAGGATACATTGAAGAGGTTTTAAGACAAAAACCACACCAATGCTCACTGGATGTGGAAAAAGCACTTTCTTTACTCTCCTCTCCTCTTAATGCTTTCTATGGTATTTATAATCGTGCTAAGTTAGCAGATTTAAGTTTTAAACCATTTGAACTCAACAATGAATCCTATGCATTAACCTTTAATTCATTTGAAAACCAGTATGAATTCAATACGAATCATGAGATTCGACGTTCTGCTTTTCATTCCTTTCATTCACAACTGAAAGCTTATCAACATACCATGGCTGCCGTTTATACAGCTCATGTGCAAAAAGAAAAAGCTTTAGCTACGCTGAGAGGATATGAAAGTGTTTTTGATTATCTTCTCTTCAATCAAAAGGTTGCTAGAACCATTTATGATCAACATATTGATACTATTTATGAGCATCTTAAAGCTCCTATGCGCCATTATGCCCGTTTGATTAAGAAGGAATACAACCTAGAAACATTAACGTATGCTGATTTAAAGCTTCCATTAGATCCTGAATTTGAACCTAAGATTACCATAGAAGAATCATTATCCATTCTCAAAGAAGGTTTAGCATTACTTGGTGAGGATTACATTGAAATGGTTGAACGCTCCTTTAACGAACGTTGGATTGACTTTGAAAACAATGTGGGTAAATCCACAGGAGCATTTTGCTCTTCTCCTTATGGTCATCATCCATTTGTGCTCATCAACTGGACGGAAAGAATGAGAGAAGCCCTAGTGTTAGCTCATGAACTTGGTCATGCTGGTCATTTCTATCTTGCGGGTCAAAATCAATCTATCTTTGATACTCGCGCATCCCTCTATTTCATTGAAGCTCCTTCAACCATCAATGAGTTGTTTGTTGCCCAATCCTTGAGTAAAAAAGAGACTTCACCACGATTCACACGCTGGTTGAAATCCACGTTGATTGCTCGTACTTACTATCATAATTTTGTTACCCACATGCTAGAAGCAGTGTATCAGCGTGAAGTATATCGATTAGTGGATGAGCAAAAACCACTTAATGCGAACATTCTTAATCAGTTGATGTTGAAGACGATTCAAGATTTCTGGGGTGATGATGTGCACGTTCAAGAAGAAGCTCAATACACGTGGATGAGACAACCTCACTATTATATGGGACTTTATCCATACACTTACTCTGCAGGATTATCCATTGCAACTCATGCCTCAAAACTCATTGAAGACGATCCAAACTTGGTAGAAGCATGGAAAGACATCCTTAAGTCTGGTGGAAGTGTAGCTCCCTTTGAATTAGTGAAGAAAATAGGGATTGATTTATCGACTCAAGATACCCTTTTTGCCACCATTGAGTTCATTACGAGTTTAGTGAATGATATAGATGCTTTAACACCGATGAAGTAAAGATAGTAAAGAAGTGAATGAACATTCACTTCTTTTTAATGTTGAAATATTTCTTGTGAAAAGATTAATTTGCACTATTATGTTTTAACTCTTTATGGTAAACTTGAAGTAACATAAGGGGGAAACTATGTTCAACCAGCAAATCCAACCAAAAAACGTCCATAAATCATTTAAGCAACCAATCGCAGTATTAGTGTGTGTGTTTACACTGCTTTTAAGTGCATGTACTCCTCAAGCTCAAAATCCTAACAATTCAAACAATCCAAATAATCCTAACAATCCTAACAATCCCATTATTGATGATAATGATCCAAATCAGCCATTAACTAAAACACCTGATGTGATTAAGAATTTAGGGGCGTCAAAAGTTAACTTTACACCCAATGAAACATCCATCGCTCAACCACTTTATTTAGAAAAGATCAATGATGTTTCAACATCAGAATTATTGGTTCGAATTCTGTTAAAAAACTATCAAAACTTAACTCAAATCAAAAAGGATTTTCCTTCCTTAAACAATTCTAAAACAGTCAACTCACAAGGCGTTGATGTGTACACCTTTGTGGATGATTTGACTTTGATTGATTATCCAAATAACTTAGTACTTAAATACAAGGATGTATTTTTCACTCTCGACGGTTTGTTCTTACATCGTTTAGAACTAAACAATGAAGCTCAACAATCGTTTGTGGTAACACCACAGTTTGTAGCACTACTTAGTCCTAACCAAAAAGTTCAATCTGCCTATTTCATCAGTTCTTTAGCAGAAATTGCTCCACAGTACAATGACTTTATCCTTGATGCACCGAAAGAATTAGCACTAACCCTTCAGTTTGGCGACGTCATTTTAATGAACATTGAGAATAATGAACTTAAACCCATTGATGTTTCTTCACTCTATCCTCAACTCGATGCCTTGGTGTATGCAAAGTTGGATGGCACCCAATTTAATCTTTACCTTAAAGAACATCCATCCACAAAAATCATTAACAAAACCACTCTTCCGCTATTGATGATGATACCTGAAAAGCTGTTTGCTCCGATGTATGATCATACTTATGGAACAGGCAACAATCCCCTCATTAAAATCATTTCAACCTTCATTGATCCAATCACTTC
>DAIDML010000202.1 GCA_027449005.1 Erysipelotrichaceae bacterium
GATGAGGAAGGATTCCAGCGAGTTTTTCTCCTCCCCTTGACACATAGGTTTTTTCAATCAAGAGTTCAACAAACTCATCATTGATCTCATAGGAAGGTTTTAAAACAAGTTGATCATTGACACGAACAAGTCCACGTTTAATAAAATCTGCAGAAGCAGATCGGGATTTCCCGCTCATTTGTGATACTTTTAAATCCAGGCGCATTTTATTTCTTTCGTTGTTTGAGTGAGTCAATCAATTGATGGGTTTTAGATCCCACCAATCCTAAATAAGTGAACTGCTCTTCAATATCTTCAAACAAATCGTGAAGATAAGCTAAAGATGCTTCATAACCAATCAAACTGACACATGTCTTCTTTTTATTATTGGCATCAGACAATGATTTTCCTATTTCAGAAGCATTAGAAGTGACTTCTAGTAAATCATCTTGGATTTGAAATGCAACTCCAAAATTTTCACCTAAAGTTTGATAATGTGGTAAATGACTTTCATCCTTTGAAATAATCGCAGCCCCCATTAAGGCTGCAGCAAAAAGTTGTCCTGTCTTTAAAGCAGACATCTTCACATAGTCATCCATGGTGATTTCAGATGATTCAAACTCCATATCCAGTTGTTGACCTAAAATCATGCCAGACATTCCAGACTTTGCAGCTAATAACTTAATAAGTTCAACCTTAACATAATCGCTATAACCAGAATGAGCAATCAAATCAAAGGCTTTTGTGAGGAGTGCATCCCCTGCAAGAAGTGCAGTGGCTTCACCATAGATCAAATGATTGGTTGGTTGATTACGTCTCATGGTGTCATTATCCATGCTTGGTAAATCATCATGGATCAAAGAATAGGCATGAATGCATTCTAAAGCTAATCCAAACAAGTTTGCATGAGTATCACATACCCCAAGATCATCACATAACGTATGAACCAATTGATAACGAATCAGTTTGCTTGGTGCATTTAAAGTGTAGAGTGCACTTTCCAACACTTTAGAATCGTGTTCTTTCTTAAAGGTTAAATCAATGAGGTTTTTCATGTTACTCTCCTTTTGGTTCAATGAGTGTTTCAAACTGGGTTAATTGTGTTTGTGCTAGAGCTAGAAGAGACTGCCCTTCTTTGTATAGTTCAGCCGCTTGAGCTAAAGACACTTCATTTTTTTCCAATAAAGCAATGATTTCATTGAGACGAGCCAATGCTGATTCAAATGACATTTCATTCATAATGATTCTCCTTGATAGAATGGATGTGAGTTTCTAATGATCCATCTTTTAGTGTAATGGTTAATGCATCATTCACCTTAACCTCATTGATAGACACCACCTGTTTATCATGGGCATGCACATAAGCAAAACCTCGTTGAAGGGGTTGGAAATAATCCACATGGTCTAATGATTGGTGAAGTGATTTTAAGTGTTGATGACGTCTTTCAGTATAAAGGCGTATGGTTTGATCGAGTTTTTGCTTTGAAAGGTTGAGCTGATAATTAAGATAAGGACGCTGAATCAGTTGATGGAGTTTAAAACGTAAGCTCTCTAAAGCAAAATAACGCTTCTCTATCCATTTCTGAGGACTTAATCGTTGTAGAGTACTGAACTGGTGTTGAAAGCGTAATGCAGCTTGATTCAGTCGTTGTTGAATGCTCTGATGAAGTCTTAACTCAAGTTGATCAAAGGTAGCAATAACCTCATTAAGTAAAGGGGTCACTAGCGTTGCAGCCCCTGTGGGTGTAGGCCCGCGCACATCCACAACATAGTCAATGAGGGTTGTATCACTTTCATGTCCAACTCCTGATACCGTCATGGTAGACATGGAGGCGATAAAGCGAACAAGTGATTCATGATTAAAACTCCATAAATCCTCAATTGAACCTCCACCTCTTGCGATGATAATCACATCATGATTGGCTTCATCAGCTTTCTTTAATGCTTGTATCAGTTCATTGACACTGCCCTCACCTTGCACAAGGGATCCATAAGACCTAACCTTAGCAATAGGCCAACGTGAGTGAATCGTTTTGAGTATGTCTGCTTGAGCAGCCGATCCTATTGAAGTAACAAGACCAATGGATTGTGGAAAACGAGGAAGTGATCGTTTACGACTTTGATCAAATAAACCTTCTTTTTGAAGTTTTAATCGAAGTTGTTCAAGCTGAGCATAAAGTGCTCCAATGCCAAACAGTTGCATGTGATTCACATTCAATTGTAATGTTCCAGAAGCTTCATAGAGCGTAATTCTACCATTAATTTCAACTTGATCCCCTTCCTTAAAGGGATGATTCAAGTGGCGTACAGCAGAAGAAAACATCACACATGAAAGGCGTGATGTCTTATCTTTAAGTGTAAAGTACCAATGACCAGAACTGGCTTTAGTTAAATTTGAAAGTTCACCAAAAACACTGACACGCTCAAAAAATGGAGTTGTTTCCAACGTTGATTTAATGATTCGATTTAAGTCCGTGACGGTTAATGGTGTTTGACTATTCATAGTTTATCCAGTAATCCATTGATGTATTTATATTGATCCTCTTCACAAAACAGTTTAGCAATCTCAACTGCTTCATTGATGATGATGGCTTTTTCATCAAATTCTAATGTGATTTCAGAAATTGCCATGAATAAGATAGAACGATCAATGAGAGGTAAACGCTCAAAGGACCATCCTTTTGGAATCAGAGAATTGATTTTATTGATAATAAGCTTTTCTTGAGCAACCGCTGCAATTAGAAGTTCTTTGAAATCATCTTTGAAAGGAACAAAAAAATCACTGAAATCTTCAGGAACAATGTCTTGTTCAAAGGTTTCAATAATCTGCTCCATCTCTTCTCTTAATGAGAAATATTGAAAGAAACACATAATAGCACTGATTCGTTTATTTCGTCTTGTCATAGAACCTCCTGAATAATTGTATCATGAATCAAACAAAGCACAAAGAAAAACCCCTAAGGGGTTTAGAACACAAATCCAACGACTTTAATGTCAACTGAAGAAGGTTTTACTTCTGTCATCATGACAATGTTGTTATAGATTCTCTCTTGTAATGAAGACAATGTCTTGCTAACATTTTTACCATGTTTAACTTGAACTTCACAATAAACACTGAGTTGATTGTTACTGATCTTCACTGAAACAGGCTTAACAAGCAATTGATGTTGTACAACAACCGCTTTTTCTTCATCAATCGAATGGAGTGTAATGAGTTCGAAAGCAGATTTGGTTAAAGCAATGTCCCCTAATTGCTCTTTGCTTTGAATCTTAATGAATTCATTTGACATAGGTTCACCTCGTAGGAGTATTATAACATAACTTCAACTTATTGAGAAAAAATAGTCTTCAAGTGAATGAGTTTTTATGCATTACTGATGCGTTTACATATCTCTTCACTGAATTTAAAGGATTCAATATAATAATGCGTTAACATAGAATACTCCACTCCAATGTCACGCGTGTATTGCACAATCTTATCATTATCCAAAATCTCATAATTGCATACTAGATCATAGATGCAAGCATAAGGTCCTGTTTTATCAATCATGGCTTGTTTAATCTCATCATCCACCCCAAGTGGTCGTAAAGCTTGTTCTATGGTGGTGTTCATCATCGCATCAATGACACTAAGTAAACACATCAGAGCAACTTCACTGCTTCGGTACATAAACTTGCTTTTAGATGAAATCAACTCCGCAAATCGAGATCGTTGTAGACTTAAACGTAAAAGCTCATCTGGTTTCTCCATGGATGAATCTTGAAGTAAGAGTAAATACAACCATTTTTGCATGGCTTCTAAGCCAATGTGCAAGATAGCACTCACAATGGATTGACTTGAGAGTTTCTTATTACCAATAAGACGCAATAAGCGATACGCAATCTTGACATCTTTCTCAATGATTTTTGCCATTTTTGGAATTGAAGGTTCTGCAGTGTGTATTTCACCAATTAACTGTAAATAAGTACGATGATTTGTTGATGTCTTTGGAACTTCTCCAACAATTCTTGGTTTACTAAAAAAGAAACCCTGAAAGAAATCAAAGCCAATGGACTTAGCTTCTAAAAATTCATTATAGGTTTCCACTTTCTCAGCTAATACCTTTTTATTCATTTTCTTTGCTTGATAAACAGAATCTTTAATTGTATCCAAAGGTGTTGCGATAATGTCGTATTTAATGAAATCAATCCATTCCAGGATTTCTAAACCATGTATGGATTGATTAAAATCGTCCAATGCAAAACGATATCCTTTCTCACGTAAATGAATGATTCTTTCCTTTACAATATCAGTAAAGGTCATTGATTCCAATAGTTCAATGACAATCAAACGAGGATTGATAAGTTCAATGGAATCGTGAAGTAAAAATCTCTCATCAACATTAATGAAAGCCAATTTTGATTCAATTAAGTGGACAAGATCAAGCTCCAGTAATCCCCCCACTACAGTAGCAGTAGAAGCAACAGGACAGTTAGAGCGATAGACAGAAGCTTTGGATGAATCACGATAAAGCAGTTCATAAGCATAAAGACTAATGTTTCGGTCAAATATCGGTTGACGAGCAATATACATGGGAGATCCTCATTGTGGATTTGGTCATTATTTACGGGTGTATTCAAAATCACGCAAATATATTATATGTTAAAGTCATATCAAATTAAACACTAACGTCATTCTTTGTCGTCAAGTCGTAAGATTAGATCCTAGAAAAAT
>DAIDML010000203.1 GCA_027449005.1 Erysipelotrichaceae bacterium
TAGCGATCCCAAGCACTTTAATCACGAATTGTTCAAGTGTCATGGTTTTTCTCTCTTTCACATTATACTCCAAACCATGGGATGATGCACTTAAAAAAAAGACGCATTAATGAATGAATGCGTCTGGTAAATCATTTTCAATGAGGATGCTGTCTGCTGGTGTTGCCTTCTTCTTGACGACTTCAAATGCTTCAGATGTGGAGTTCACCACATGAACATGATTCATATCAAATCCACTGTTCATGAGTCCCTTTTGAATAGGAAGCGAACGATTCTTTCCAATGAGAATGACTTCATCCACATGATTAATCATGTTTGCGCCAAAGTTCTCATTGTATTGATCGGTTTGCTCCCCTAACTCCACCATACCTGGTGTAATAAGGAAACGTACCCCCGGCATCATTTTTAACACTTCCAGTGAATGTTTTGCACTTTGAGGATTGGAGTTGTAAGCATTGTCAATCACATTCAAACCAAACATAACTTTGGGTTCTAAACGATGGGACACAGGCTTAAGTTGTTTGATGGCTTTCGCAATATCATCCCAATCCACTTGTAGATGACGTGCAACCGCAACCGCAAACAGAATATTCATGACATTGTGTCTTCCAAGTAGCTTTGTTTCTAAAGGTTGGCGTAATCCATCTTTAGTGACCACATCGAATTGACATCCACGATTGGTGATCACAATGTTTTCACCACGATAATCACATTCAGGATGTTCTAATCCAATTTTAACGACAGGAACTTTACTCTTAATATGGTAAGAGCGAATGAGTTCATTATCATAATTGATGAATCCACATCCACTTAAAGGTAATTCTTCAATCATCTTCATTTTTTCTTTAAGTATATTGTCTTGAGTTTTAAAGGTATCTAAATGTTGTGGACCAACTTCAGTCACAATTCCAAACTGAGGTTTGACCATGTTCATGAGCACATGGATTTCATTTACCTTATCTGCCCCCATTTCACACACAAACACCTGATGAATTGGTTTCAGTAACTCTCTTACTGTTTTGGTAATTCCCATCGGGGTGTTGAATGAAGCTGGAGTCATGAGGGTGTAGAATGAAGAACTCAGGACTTCATGCATGATGTTTTTTGATGTGGTCTTACCATAACTTCCCGTGATTCCTATCGTAATGAGACGGGAATGCTGTTTTAGGATTTTTCGTGTCATGCGCATGAAATGAGCATGAACTAATCTTTCAAGTGGGGCCGTCAAATAACCTACAATCATCATCACAAAATGAATCAAAACATGCATGACAAGGAGAGTTAAACCAAGGAATAGATTTCTAAACGAGGCTTCTAATGAAATCAGTGTAATGGATGCCAAGACAAGAATAATCAAGACATAAAACACAACGATTTGACGCGTGACACGGGCAGTGATGACCAACGGTTTCACATGTTTGGTTTTTGATCTGAATACCCAATACAATCCAAACAATCCAAGATATAAGGCAACACTGACAAAAGGAATCTCAATGATGACACTTAAAATGATTACCACACCCATAAGAAGTGATGAGAAAAACAAGGACCATGTGGTTTTACTTTGAAGCACCCAAGGAATATAGCGAGGATGTTCATAACGATTTTGTTGAAACATATGAAGAGCATGTTTCATTCTTGGCCATAACGCTAGCGCCATTACAAGAATCAAAAGAAGTGTTTCTGGTGTCATAAATATCCTCATTTCTGTTGTATGAATGCTTCAATGATTTTAATGGTTCTTTTTAATTGATGATAGTAGGCATAATGATCATCATCTTCATAGATAATCAAAGCTGCATCCTTCATTTGCTTCTCCATGGTTTTACCCATCCATAGTGGTGTAGCATCATCTTTATCTCCCCAAATAAGTAAGGTAGAGGTTGTAATCTGTTTAAGTAACGGGGTTAAATCTTCATTCACCACCTTCACAAAGGTTTGTCTTAATGCACCGGTGGTATGCTTATAATCTTCACTACCAAAGAACGTCTTTAATGGAATCAAATGTTTTCCAATAAGTGGTAATCGAAGTGCAATCTTTAAAAGTTTATAAGCTCGTATCTTAAGATGGGTTCCAACAGACAACCTTGGTTTTAAACCTGCTGCTCCTGTTAGAATCATTTGCTTAGGTTGAAGACGTGAGGCTAAGATCAAAGCTACTCGAGCTCCAAAGGAGTGAGCTACAAACACAGGGTTTTGAACATTCAAGTGATTGAGAAGTGATTCGATCCCATCCGCATAGTCATAGATACTCCATACTTCATTGAGGGGAGCACTCAATCCAAATCCAGGAAAATCTAAATTTAGCGTCGAAAAGTTTGATTGAAAAGACATTTCTATCGGCTCCATCATGACCACAGATTGACCCCAACCGTGCAAAAACACCAGTGTGGTGTCTGACTTTTGATGATATCGATAATGAATGTCTTGGTTTTTAAAGGTAAATATCTCATTCATGGTCTTATTATACCTAATTTCATTCACTTTATCATCTTTACTAGAATAAAGATATTGAAGTATTGTAAGAAAAATAATATAATGATGACAAGGAGGTTAACGCTATGTTTGAATGGGTTACCGGGAACGCTCATGCTTTAATTGTAAGAGTTTACCCCACCAATATTACGCTTAATGCCTCGGCAGCCTCACATTTCAGTGAGGTTCGCTACGTTACGATCGGTTTTAATAAAGATGAACTTAAAGTTGCGATAAAGCCCGTGAGTAAAAGAGAAGTGGATTTAAAACTTGTTCCTCTTGAGCAACTTCATAAGGTGTCAATTGGCAAGGGTTATGGTAGAATTAGTAATAAGATGGTGTGTGATGATATTAGCTCATTGATCAAACAGCCACTTAGTGGTCAACGTTTCTTGGCCAACTATGATGCAATGAATCAAATGCTTATTATTGATCTCACACAAATACACCCTTAAGGAGGTGACGCATTATGGAACTTTGGATTTGGATGGTACTATTAATTGCTACCCTTCTTATTGAGGTAGAAACAGCTGGAACATTGGTTTCAATCTGGTTTTCTTTAGGATCTTTAGTTGCTCTTATTGTGCTTTGGTTAGGTGGAAACATTGCTTTACAATTCATTATGTTTCTAGTGGTCTCGGTAGCTTCACTGCTTGCGATTAGACCACTTGCTTCAGAGTATTTTAGAGGAAATACCGTCCCTACAAACCAAGATCGTGTGATTGGCGCAAGAGCAACACTACTCGTCCCTATCACATCAACCAGTTGGGGACAAGTCAAAGTGTTTGGTTCAGTATGGAGTGTTCAATCCATTGATAAAGAGCCTATTGAACAAGGTGTTTTAGTTGAAGTCGTTGCTTTAGAAGGAGCGAAGCTTATTGTTAAAGCAGTAAGCTAGGAAAGGAAATACGTATGCCTGATGCTTTACCATTTTTAATCTTATTAGTCGCTTTATTGATTGTTGCTATTATCATTTTATCCTACACCGTCCGTGTTGTACCTCAATCATTCTCGCTTGTTGTTGAACGTTTAGGAGCCTATGATCGTACACTTTACCAAGGTTTACATTTCATTATTCCAATTCTTGATCGTGTAGCTGCACGTGTGACTTTAAAAGAGTACGTGAAAGATTTTGCTCCACAACCTGTTATCACGAAAGATAACGTGACCATGATGATTGATACAGTGGTTTATTTCTCAATTCTAGATCCAAAACTGTATGTCTATGGGGTCATTAATCCTATTGGAGCGATTGAAAACTTAACCGCTACAACCTTACGTAATATCATCGGGGAACTTGAACTTGATGAATCCTTAACTTCACGTGAAATCATTAACTCTAAAATGAGAAGTATTCTTGATGAAGCCACTGATGCTTGGGGTATTAAAGTTAACCGTGTGGAAGTGAAGAACATTCAACCTCCACGTGACATTCAAGATGCTATGGAAAAACAAATGAGAGCTGAGCGTGAACGCCGTTCTTCCATCTTAATTGCTGAAGGGGAAAAACGTTCTGCCATCCTCATTGCTGAAGGGGAGAAAGAATCTGCTATCCTTCGTGCTGAAGCGAAGAAGCAATCCTTGATTCGTGAAGCTGAAGGGGAAGCCGAAGCCATTGAACGTGTCTATGAAGCTCAAGCTAAAGGGGTTGAACTTCTTAAGAATGCTGCTCCAGACCAAGCTTACATCACACTTCGTGGATTTGAAACATTTGAAAGAGTAGCTAATGGACAAGCAACTAAGATTATCATTCCTTCAAACATTCAAGATATGGCTGGACTTCTTACTAGCGCTCAAGCATTACTCGAGGGCGACAAGAAATAAACTGAAAACATCCTTGCAAAAAAGGATGTTTTTTTATCTTGTAAAACAGTGAACCACAAGTCAATGATTTAGTTATTAATGATCATTTTCTTGCATGGATTACAAGAGTAAGTCTCTACTCGTGGTCTGGAAAAATGATCATCAAAGTTACCTAGTTTTATTGCATTTTGAACCCATAACCCTAAGAAAAGCTTTTGACTTGACCATTTCAAAGCATATCTATCCCCATAGATATACCCTTGAATCATATCTTCATTACAATAAGGACACTTCATTGTTTTAACCCTTGCTTCTTTCATCATTATATCAGTTCATAATATATAGCAGCAAAAAGACATGGTTCTAAACATGTCTTTAAAAGAGTATCTCTAGTTTCCCTTCACAATAAAGCTAACACCTTCTTTATGATTCCTTGCACTTACAGTGCAATTAAAGGTATTCGCAATCTTCTTCACAATTGCTAAACCAAGGCCAAAATTGCCATTTTTGCCTTTTTCATAAGGTATGAATAAGCGATGAATACGCTCTGCTTCAATGGGTTCACCATCATTGAATACTTCTAAGGTTTTGCCCTTCACCTTAATCACAATCTTTGTTTGTGCATATCTTAAGGCATTATCAATCAAATTCTCACACAGTATTCTCCAAGGTTCTTCTATCCCAAAAAAAGTATGATTTTCAATGTTCATCTCAATATTAATGTTAGGTCGAATAACTTTCATAGAAAGGATGGCTTCTTCCACCACTTTCTTCATATCAATGCTTACCATCATGGTCGGATCTTTCGACACATAATCAACTCGATTAAGGGTCAGTAATCCTTTGACTTTAGCTTCTAAGCGGTTGGCATGTTGAAGAATGACATCCACACTTTTCTCTAACGTATCATAAGGATAAACGCCATCTAGAATACTTTCTGAGTAAGAACGAATGGTTGCGATGGGTGTTTTTAAAT
>DAIDML010000204.1 GCA_027449005.1 Erysipelotrichaceae bacterium
AAACATTGGAATAATGTCTTCTCTGATGATGGCTTCGCTGTTGGTAAACAAAGAGAAAGTAGGTTCATCTCCCTCTTCATAAGGTACAAATGAACAAAGAAGATGCTGTTGATAGCGAAGGCGTTGAATCGAAGGCATTTCATCAAAAGAAGCATTCATGAATAATCCGACAAGAGCTGCCACATTAGGTAAGACAACGACACTGTGATCTAAAAAAGCGACAAAATAAGGTGTTTTACGATTGTTAAGTTGAATCGCAATTAATCCTATTTTGTCAGATTTTTCCCATGGTTTTAAATCATAAAGTTCATAAGCATAACGCACTAAGCGTCGAGCTTTCATGGCTTCTACTGCGTTCATGCTTCACACGCCATAGCACAAAGACGCTCTAAATTCTCAAATTGAATAAAGCGAACTTCACGCAATACTTCCTTTTGATCAACCATGACAACGATGGTTGGAATATTAAAAATTAACAACTGTGCAGGAATATCTTCCAACACTGAAACATCCACTTTATATGCATCAATAGGATACCCTTCAATCAGTTTCAACAACTTAGGGGATATCGATTTACATACGTTGCAGGTGGGTGTTGTAAAGTAAAGAATATAAGGTTGAGTTAAGTTCTTTAATGCATCATATTCTTCATGCGTTTGAATGGGTATTAGTTCTTTCATAGTCACTCCTTAGGCATGTTTATTATCATCGCTTTCTTAAGTAAAGTCAATGATTTGACTTGAGGTAGGACACTGACTCTGTTATTGTTGTGTTATGAAATCACTTTGCCCTTGTTGTCGCAATATCATTACCTTTACCAGCGCATCATCCTTTGCACATTGTATCCATTGTGATGCCTACAGTAAAGATCCCTATCAATTCTTAAATAATACTGATGAAAAGAATCGCTATCTTCTTCATGATAACACTTTAGATAATGCTGGATATATCCAGTTTTTAACTCCACTGGCTCAAATCATTAGAAAGCATGTCTCACAAGATTCAATTGGACTTGATTATGGATGTGGACCTGTTTTCGCATTAGAAAAAGCACTTAATGGATACACCCACCTCAAACATTATGATCTCTATTTTCACCCTGATAAGGATGTGTTTAACACCACTTATGATTTCATTGTCTTAAGTGAAGTGATTGAACATCTTAAACGTGTCGATGATGTTATCAAGTTATGTGTTCAAAGTTTGAAACCACATGGCATGCTCTTCATACAAACCTTACGTCATGATGATGTGAAAGAGATTGATGCCTGGTGGTACGCCAAAGAACCCACGCATATCTTTTTTCTCTCACTTCAAACATTTAAGTTCATCGCATCACAGTATCAGCTTGAAATCATTGATGTAACACCACGCATTGTCGTATTTAAAAAGCAATAATTTCAAACAGGTCATTCTCTCCCCAAGGATGATATGTTTTTCCAATGTGTTTAAAACCACAAGATTCAAAAAAAGTAAACAAATCACTGGCACAATACACCTGTTTAAACCCTAAAGCGAAACCATGGTTCACCATGGTTTTGACCATCCATGTTCCAAGGCCTTGATGTCGATACGCTTCCTCAATCATGACAGCAGCCAAGTAAGGCCACACATCCGTTCTTGAATTAAAGTCATTCACAATCAAGCCACAACACCCAATGATTTTCTCATTCTACACCAATACACCCCATGTAGGAATCACATTGTCTGTTTTCATCATCCAATAAAAATGATCCTGATACAATGGTGTCGTTACCTCATTAGCCCATGATTGAATAATATAGGCGGTATAATCATCAAAGTGTTCAGGAAAATCTCTAATTATCTAAACTCTAAACCATTTTGAATCGTTTCCATTGTTCACCCCTCCATCTTAGCATCATAAGTAATCCTCTTACCCATTCACCACATGTGAGCCCAATCCATATTCCAATAAGTTGCAAATTAAACCCTTGAGCTAAGGTTACTCCTGTCCCTAATCCCACAAGCCACATCACGACAATCGCAATGATCATTGGAAACTTCACATCCCCTGCTCCACGTGCTGAAAAAATAAGCACCAAGTTAAACGTACGCCCAATCTCTAATATCACATCAATCCATAAGATGGTGGATGCCAATTGAAGGATGGCTTCATTATCCGTAAACATTCCAATGAAGAAACGACTGTTGATGGCGAGAAACAGTGACATTGTAAAAGAGATCATGAGTGATATTTTTAAGTTATTAAAAACCATCGCTCTAGCTTCATCACTGCGATTTTGACCAATGCGCTCCCCTACCATGATTAAACTTGCTTGCGCAATCGCAAGCACGGCTAAGTAGACAAACCATGTCACTGTTTGCACGTAAACACGAGTATTAATGGCCACATGCCCATAGGAATTAATAAAAGAAAACATGATGACTTGTACCAGTTGATACGATAAAGGTTCAATCGCAGCCGGAGATCCTAAACGAATCATCTTCACAAACATCTCTTTACTAACATGTCTTAGATATTTGATATGTGGTTTAAAAGAAACTAAACGACCACACAAACGATAATTCATGAGTAAACCAATACTGCGTGAGACAGCTGTGGATAATGCGACACCAACCACACCCATGTTAAGAAAAGCGAG
>DAIDML010000205.1 GCA_027449005.1 Erysipelotrichaceae bacterium
TTTGGTGCCATCGAGCGTGCAAGTCAATTTGATGAAAAGATTGTGATTGAAAAAGCCATTACGCATTTAAGAGAAGTAAATTGTTCAGTTTTAAACATTAAAGGTAAACATACCGCTTCAGTGCTTGAGGAAGTAAGCAAAAGTGATGAGATACTTTCATTTGCTGATAAGTATCAACGTGGTGGCAGTGGTAAACACAGTGGACCAAGCAAGGGAATGGCTTCTTTAGATCGTCTTATTCCTGCCCCAATTGATGATGCATTAACAAAGCAAATTCAAGATTTAGCCACCACCTGTGCTCGCTTACTCAATGTGGGTGGGGTTGTCCGTATTGACTTTCTAATGGATACCCAAACCAATCAAGTTTATTTGAATGAAATTAACACCATCCCAGGTTCGTTATCCTTTTATTTATGGAAAGAAAGTGGGATTGATTTTGAAAGTTTAATGGACATTCTCATACAAGGGGCCATTGAGCGTGAACAACGTAAAGAACATTTAGTGCATACGTTTGAATCGTCTGTTTTAGAAGGTTTTAAAGGAAGCAAAAAACCATGATTAAATAAGGAGATGAACAATGGATTTATTGAACCTAACACTCTCTGAGTTTCGCGTTCTCATTGAGACAAAACGAGTCAAAGAGTTAAGAATCGTTTTTGAAGAATGGCATCCTGCGGATATCGCAGACATGTTGACGTACCTGAGTTTAGAAGAAATCTTATTCTTATTTAAGACCATCAATAAAGAACAAACCTCCCAAGTGTTTTCCTATTGTACGATTGAAACTCAAGAGCGATTGATTGAGGCTTTTTCTGGTCCACAAATTAAGTCAATCCTTGAGCACGTGGAGTTTGATGATGTGGTTGACTTCTTAGAAGAACTTCCAGATAATTTAGTCAGAAAAGTACTTCAGAATGCGTCTGATAGTCAAAGACAAGAGATCAACATCTTACTTTCGTATCATCCTAATTCAGCTGGAGCACTTATTACCACCAAATACGTTGAAATCAATGAGGAAGATACCTTAAAAGAGGCGATCAATAAAGTGCGTTCTCAAGGCAAAAGTGCTGCGAGTATTCAAACCTGTTTTGTGGTGAATCAAAATGATCGACTCATTGGTACTGCGCGTTTAAAAGACATGATGACCAATCCAGAAGATGAACGTGTTTCTGAAATCATGGAAACGGATGTCATTAGTGTTAATACTAAAGATGATCGAGAAGAAGTGGTTAAAGTGTTCTCTAAATATGATTTATCAGTGGTTCCTGTGGTGAATGATCAATTCTGTTTAGTGGGTATCATCACGGTGGATGATGTCATTGACGTCATTGAAGAAGAAGCCACCGAAGACATTCAAAAGATGGCTGCGATTAATCCTTTGGAAGGATCTTACTTGCAGACCAGTGTAATGGATATGTTTAAGTCTCGCATACCGTGGTTGTTGGTGTTGATGGTTTCCGCCACCCTTACAGGATTGGTGATGGAAGCTTATGCTCACATCACTGTGGCATTGACCAGTTTAGTCATGTTTATTCCTATGTTGATGGACACGGCAGGTAATGCAGGTTCACAAGCTTCAGCGATGGTGATTCGTGGGATTGCGATTGATCATCTTGATATTAAAGATTTCTTTGTGGTGTTGTGGAAGGAAATGAAAGCCTCTGTAATCACAGGGATTATTTTGTTTGTGGTTAATGTCTTGCGTATTGTGATATTCTCACCTTCTTTAGGTTGGGGTATCGCCATACTTGTTTCCGTTGCCATCTTCTTTACCATTGTGTTAGCGAATCTTATTGGAGGATCTTTGCCTTTAGTAGCCTTGCTGATTAAAGTTGACCCTGCGGCTATGGCTGGTCCTGTGATTACTACCCTTGTGGATGTGGTCGCACTCATCATTTACTTTAATATGGCTGCCTTTTACTTAGGGAGGGTGCTCGCATGATTGATTTCAACCAATGCAATCCAGAACTCCTCTCACAACTCATTGAAGGAAGACAAGTTAAGGACTTAAGAGAATTGTTTGACGAAATGAACATTGTCGACTTGGCTGACATTGTAGCTGAGCTCACGGTTGAAGAGATTTTGTTTTTATTCAAAACCTTAAGAAAAGACATCAGTGCACAATTGTTCACTTATCTTCCTAATGAAGTGAAGGCAGACATGATTTCATCTTTTACATCCGGTCAGATTAAATCAATGATTGAAACGTTGTATACCGATGACTTGGTGGACTTTCTTCAAGATCTTCCTGCCAATGTGATTCGTCAAATTCTTAAAGAAGCCGATCATGAACAACGCTCTGAAATTAATCTGTTGTTAAGTTTCCCTTCCTACAGTGCAGGAAGTTTAATGTCCTTAGACTTTGTGGAACTTAAAGCTGAAGACAGTGTTAAACAAGCCATCAGTAAAATCAAACGACAAGGTAAAGATGCTGAAACCATTCAAGTGTGTTTTGTGGTGGATGAGTTAAGAAACTTAGTTGGATCAGTTTCATTAAGAACAATCTTATTTGAAGAAGATGATGTTTTGATTAAAGACATCATGGACATTGATGTCATTTATGCAACCGTCTACGATGATCAAGAACGAGTTGCGAAACTCATGCAACGTTATGACTTAACGGTGTGTCCTATCGTGAATGATGAACTAAGACTTATAGGGATTGTCACCATTGATGACATGATTGACGTCTTAGAAGATGAAGTGACCGAAGATATTCAAAAGATGGCTGCGATTATTCCTTTAGATGGATCGTATTTGGAAAACTCCCTTCAAGACATTTTGAAGTCACGCATTGCGTGGTTGCTTGTGTTAATGGTGAGTGCAACCCTTACAGGAAGCATCATTGGTGGCTTTGAGGAACAGATTGAACTTCTTCCTGCATTATCCTTTTTTATTCCAATGATCATGTCAACCTCAGGTAATGCGGGTACTCAAGCTTCTACCATGGTTATTCGTGGGATTGTGGTGGATCAGCTGGATACTAAAGATGTTTTTAAAGTCTTGAGTAAAGAACTCTTGGTGGCTTTACTGAGTGGATCCGTTATCTTTGCAGCGAACATGATTCGGGTATTAGTGTTCATGCCTTCATCTGATTTGTCAGTTCATTTCGTGGTTTCAATGACGTTGTTTCTCATGATGATAATCTCAAAGATGGTAGGGGGGTTATTACCTCTTCTTGCGAAGAAGTTTAACCAAGACCCTGCAGCCATGGCAGCGCCACTCATTACTACTATCGTGGATGCGTTAGCCATGCTCATCTACTTTTCATTGGCATTGCTTTGGTTAGGACTTTAAGACAGATTTTGGTATAATGGTAACGTAATAAGGAGATTTAACTATGAGTACACCCCATAACCATGCGAAATTAGGCGATATTGCGAAGACGGTTTTAATGCCAGGAGATCCACTACGTGCCCAATTCATTGCGGAGACATTCTTAGAAGATGTCGTCATGTTTAATAATGTAAGAAACATGTATGGGTTCACTGGAACCTATCAAGGTCATAAGATTTCTGTCATGGGTTCAGGGATGGGAATGCCTTCCATTGGAATCTATTCCTATGAACTATATACCGTATACGGTGTAGAAAACATCATTCGTATTGGATCTGCAGGTTCTTATCACAAGGATGTGAAAGTGTATGATGTGATACTAGCTGACAGTGCTTGGTCAGAAAGTTCGTTTGCAAAAACAGCATTCAATGTTGAGGATACTGTCCTGTTCCCATCCCCAACCTTAAATCAAGCTTTACTCAATGCAGCAAAACATTTGAACATTGATGTGAAGTTAGGACGCATTCATTCATCGGATGTCTTCTATCGTGATTCAGGTGTGAGCTTTGAAACGATTGCTTCCGAAACAGGCAGCATGTGTGTAGAAATGGAATCCTTCGCTTTATTTGCGAACGCAAACAAGCTTGGAAAACATGCCGCATGCTTAGTCACGATCTCAGATTCATTGGTAACACACGAAGCCACAACACCACAAGAACGTCAAGAATCGTTCACTAAGATGATGCAAGTCGCGCTAGAAATGGCGAAAGTATGAAACACATTCTCTTTCTGAAGGGCATTAAAACACAAGATGATGTGAGAAAAGTAACTGAAGCCCTCAATGATACTCAACTTCAGTTTGAAGTATCCCTTACCAATCAAGCGGTCATCATTCATGGACGCAATGATTTAGTGAGAGTTGCTAAAATTGCCTTGCTTGAAGCAGGATACATTGTAGATTAACCTTAAAG
>DAIDML010000206.1 GCA_027449005.1 Erysipelotrichaceae bacterium
ATGATAAATAATGGAATCAAAACATAACAAAGGGGTCTACACCATTTGACTTTGAATCGTTCCATAAACAACCCTCCCTTAGTTTACTTGTGAAAATTATAACAAGTCTTCTCTAATAAATCAAACATTCTACCACTTTCAATTAAAAAAAGGATTGTTAGTTCAATCCTTTAATCTTATTCTTCTCTTCCTCCACCATGTAATGGTGGAATAGATACATAAAGAGTTTCATGTCCTTTTTCATGTAAGCCACCATGAGTGCCATAAGTTCTTCTTTAGTGAAGGTACTCATATAGTTGGAGACATTGAACCTTTGTAGTTCAATGTAGTCTTCTTTACTCCATCCTTGTGGTACAGGCTTGGCTGGATGCTTTTCTTTCAGTGTTAGCGCATCCTTGTATTCATCCAAATGCAAACGTCCCTGTTTGTTTAAAATATCAAAGTAAGCTGCCACCTGATGTTTACAATATCCTCCATCTTCATAGGGACATGTGCATGATGAAAAGACAATGGTATCATCTTCCGCCACATTAATCACGACTTCGTATTTGTTCACTTCTCCCTTCACTTCATACACATGGGTATGATCATGAGATGAGATTTCTTTCATGCGTTCTTCTTCAAAATAACGCATCCCTCGATACAACACCAGCTGACGGGTATTCTTATTAAAGCGGGGCAGTTTAACTTTCATAAGGACATCTCCTTTAATCTATTATAAAACAAGGGCAATGTTTTTGCCCTTATTTCACTTCAATTTTACGTGATACTTCAACTTTTTCTTTGAATGGTAAGTTGAGTGTGAGTACTCCATTCTCATAGGATGCTAGAATGTTGTCTTCTTGAACCCCTGCTACTTTAAAGGAGCGAGAGAATGAGCGTGAAGCACGTTGACGAATCACATAGTTCTTCTCTTTGGTTTCTTTTTCTTCTTCACTGTTGACTTTGATGCTTAAGATATCATCTTTCATGTCAATGATAATGTCTTCTTTCTTCACACCAGGTAAATCCACATGGAGCTCATAACCTGTATCATTCTTGATGACATCCACTCCCGCAAAAGAAGCATAGGATGTGAAGCGATCATTAAAGAAATCATCCATGAAGAATGAATCAAGAAGAGAAGTTGTTGGACGAGTTGCAAGATTAAATCTAACCATAATGTTCCTCCTTTTAGCACTTAAGTTAATAGAGTGCCAATTCTTACACTTTTATTATACTCAATTTTTTAGCACTGTCAACTGATAAGTGCTAAAAAGAGCGAGGAATAAAAAAAGAATGCCGAAGCATTACTTTTCAAAGAAACGTTGTGTCATTGGAACAAAGGATTTGTTGTTAGGTTGACCATTGATGGCCCCAAAAGGCATCTGACCCACTATTTTAAAGTGACGTTCAACTCCCAATACATCATAGATGTAGTCATCAATGAGTGGATTGTAATGTTGCAAGGATACCCCAAAGCCTAATTCATGGAGCGCTAACCACACTCCATACTGTACAAAACCTTGACCTTGATCTGCCCATAAATCCACGGATGAGGCATACAATGGGAAACGCTCTCTTAAGCTTTGATTGATGGTTTGATTTTCTAAGAAGATGACTGTGCCATCTCCCGCTTTAAATCCATTGATTTTGTTGTTAGTTCTTACTTGTGCTTTCTCATCAGACACAAGAGGTAGAACCCCTGCTCTAACTTCTTCCCAAAACGCTTCATGAGTTTCTCCATAAATCACTAAAGCACCACTGCTTTGTGAGTTAAAGGCAGAAGGTGTATTCTTTAAAACATCTTGAATGGTTGATGACACAAGAGTCTGATCAAAGCCTTCACTTTTCTTAAGTTGCGTCATAGAGCGACGTGTGTTAATTGCATTGTGTACTGGTTTCATATCTTCCTCTTTCTTGTGTCATTGTAAGGACTTCATGCATTAAGTTCAATTGGTATGCCCATTATGGCATGCTTAAGTAAGAAATATAGGAGGCTACCTTCTGGTATAACGCGGACTCCACATGATAATTGGCTTCATAGGCACCATGAACTCGTCCATCCTGCATTAAGGCTTGCGCCAGTTGTTTATCTTCACCATGATACAGTGCTAAGGTTAAACCACCTTGCTCATGAATCATGCGCATCGAAGCCACATCACTGAATCCATCTCCCAAATAAATCATGTGAGAATAAGGAACAGGACGCTGTGATGACTTCTCATTCACCAACACATGATCACTTAAATCGTGCGCTTCCTTGTGAATTCGAGCAATGAATTGGGTCTTCATGGTGTAGTTATTAGCAATCTTCACCCAATAGGCTTCTCCTCTTTCATTATATACATAATCACATCCATAGGTGTGAGTTAAGTATGGAGCAATCGCTGATCCTTCAATCATAGCTGTTAAACCACTTGAGATAATCACATGTTCAATCGTGATTTCTAAAGCTTTTGATAATTGATGCAGTGTGTGAAACCATTCAAACACTCCAGGAACAAACTCAATGGTTGAACCGAAGGATTTAAGATAATCATACGTTAAAGGCTTACCTCTTTGTGAAGCTACCTCCATGAGCTTATACATGTACCCAAGGACAGGATCCATTTGATGAAATGAGGTGTACTCTTTCACTTCACGCCAAAATGCTTCAGGATGAGTATACCCCAAATCTTGCAGTAATCCATACTCTTGCATGTCTTGACGAGTTAATGTCTTATCAAAATCATAGATCAATACAATTTTATTCTTCATTGAAATGCTCCAAAACTTGGGTTGGTCCATACGTTTGAGCTGGATAGAAATAAAGTGGAACAGCTTCCTTTGCAATAAAGTCCAACCATCCATCCACCACTTTCCAACTGGAGGCCACCATCTCCCAAGGTGTAAACAAGGCACGATCTAAACCAATGCCTGCTTTAAGTAGGCGCTCATAGGCTTCAGGCGTATTCAAGCGATTCTCATACACACAAGACTGACAATACTCCATCATGATGGTTTCCACATCATGACTTTGTCCAGGTTTCTTAATGTTCATTCTCAAGTAAACCCCTTCATCAGGTGCTATCTTAATGATGAGTTGATTAGGTCTAGGTCCATGCCCTTTGAAGTTCACGATGACTTCAGTGGAGCGCATATGAGTTCTTTTCCCGGTTTGAAGAATCACTTTAATGTCTTTGTATTCAGGTAGGTTAATGCGTGTACGCAGTGACACAAAGGTTT
>DAIDML010000207.1 GCA_027449005.1 Erysipelotrichaceae bacterium
ATTGATACCCCAGGCCACGTTGACTTTACTGTCGAAGTGGAACGTTCACTTCGTGTTCTAGATGGTGCCGTTGCGGTATTGGATGCGAAAAGCGGTGTTGAACCACAAACCGAAACTGTGTGGCGTCAAGCTACCAAATACAATGTCCCTCGTGTTGTCTTTGTCAACAAGATGGATGCAACTGGAGCTGACTTCTACATGTCAGTTCGTACCATTGGATCTCGTTTAGGAGCTAAAGCTGCTCCAATTCAACTTCCTATTGGTGTTGAAGCTGATTTTGATGGGGTCATTGACCTTGTTGAAATGAACGCACGTTATTTCCAAGATGTTGCGCTCAAAGTGGATCTCATCAAAGAGATTCCTGCCAATATGGTGGAAGCTGCTCATGAATATCGTGCAAAATTACTTGAAGCGATTGCGGATTATGATGAAGATGTCATGATGGCTGTGCTTGAAGGGGAAGAACCAACGAAAGAACAAATCAAAGGAGCAATCCGTAAAGGTGTTCTTACTGGTGAATTCTTCCCAGTCTTAGCTGGTGCTGCTTATAAGAACAAAGGTGTTACAGCCATGCTTGATGCGGTTGTGGATTACCTTCCTTCACCGTTGGACATTCCAGCGATTAAAGGTGTTCTACCTAATGGTGAAGAATCTGTTCGTGAAGCGGATGATTCTGCTCCATTCTCAGCGTTAGCATTCAAAATCATGACTGACCCATTTGTAGGTCGCTTAACTTACTTTAGAGTTTACTCAGGACACTTGTCTTCTGGTAACTATGTCTACAATTCCACAAAAGGCAAACGTGAACGCTTCGGTCGTATCATGCAAATGCATGCGAACCACCGTGAGGAAATCACAGATGTCTATGCTGGCGATATCGCAGCAGCCATTGGTCTTAAAGACACTGTTACTGGAGATACATTGTGTGATGAGAAACAAGCCATTATCTTAGAATCCATGGTGTTCCCTGAGCCTGTTATTAACGTGGCGATTGAACCTAAATCCAAGGGTGATCAAGATAAGATGGGCTTAGCCTTAAGCAAACTTGCTGAAGAAGATCCAACTTTTAAAACGTATACTGACCAAGAAACGGGTCAAACCATCATCGCTGGGA
Source organism: Erysipelotrichaceae bacterium (assembly GCA_027449005.1). Taxonomy (GTDB): domain Bacteria; phylum Bacillota_I; class Bacilli_A; order Erysipelotrichales; family Erysipelotrichaceae; genus UBA6182. The sequence continues at coordinate 1,115 of DAIDML010000207.1, forward strand.
TGGGTGAACTTCACCTTGATATCTTAGTTGATCGTATGAAACGTGAATTTAAAGTTGAAGCCAACATTGGTGCTCCACAAGTTGCTTATCGTGAAACCATTCGTTCTGCTGCTGAGGTTGAAGGAAAATTCGTTCGTCAATCTGGTGGACGTGGACAATATGGACACGTTAAAGTTCGCTTTGAACCAAATGAAACAGGCAAAGGATTTGAATTTATTGATGGCATTATTGGTGGAACTGTACCTAAAGAGTACATCAAACCTACAATGGAAGGGATTGAAAGTTCATTAAACAATGGTTTATTGGCTGGATACCCAATCATTGACATCAAAGCTACCTTATACGATGGTTCATACCATGAAGTTGACTCCTCAGAAATGGCGTTTAAAGTGGCGGGTTCATTAGCGCTCAAAGAAGCAGCGAAAAAATGTAATCCAGTTCTCTTAGAACCTGTGATGAATGTTGAGGTTATTGCGCCTGCAGACTACCTAGGTAGTGTGATGGGGGATGTCTCCTCACGTCGTGGACAAATCGAAGATCAAGAAGAACGTGGCAATGCGGTCGCAGTGACAGCATTCATTCCGTTATCTGAAATGTTTGGTTACGCGACAGACTTGCGTTCCTTCACTCAAGGACGTGGAAGCTACTCCATGCAATTTGATCACTATGAGGAAGTTCCACGTAGTATCGCTGAGAAAGTTGCTAAGAAAAACAACCGCGACTCTCAATAAAGATTGAAAAAGTAGTGAATATCTTATAAAATGATTATGCATTAACAAAAATGAAACAGGAGGAATTTTGCAATGGCAAAAGAAAAATTTGACCGGTCGTTAGATCATATCAATATCGGTACTATTGGTCACGTCGATCATGGAAAAACTACACTAACAGCAGCTATCACGTCATATTTATCAAAATCAGGCGGAGCTAAGAAAAAAGCTTACGATGAAATTGATGGAGCTCCAGAAGAAAAAGCACGTGGAATCACCATTAACACAGCTCACGTTGAGTACAAGACAGCAACTCGTCACTATGCTCACGTTGACTGCCCAGGCCACGCTGACTACATTAAAAACATGATTACTGGTGCAGCACAAATGGATGGAGCAATTCTTGTAGTTGCTGCAACTGATGGACCTATGCCACAAACTCGTGAACACATCCTTTTAGGACGCCAAGTTGGTATTCCTTCAATGGTTGTATTCCTAAACAAATGCGACATGGTTGATGATGAAGAACTTATCGACTTAGTTGAAATGGAAGTTCGTGAACTTCTAACTGCATATGGATTTGATGGCGACAACGCTCCAGTAATTCGCGGTTCTGCTCTTAAAGGTGGAGAAGGCGATCCAGTTTGGGAACCTAAACTTCAAGAACTTATGGATGCTGTTGATACTTACATCGCAACTCCTCCACGTGAAGTTGACAAACCATTCTTAATGTCAGTCGAAGACGTTTTCACCATCACTGGTCGTGGAACGGTTGCTACTGGACGTGTTGAGCGTGGTGAAGTTAAACTTTCAGAAGAAGTTGAAATCGTTGGTATCCGTGACACTCGTAAAACAGTTGTTACAGGTATCGAAATGTTCCGTAAATTATTAGACTCAGCTCGTGCTGGTGACAATATTGGTGCATTACTTCGTGGTGTAAACCGTGATGAAGTTGAGCGTGGACAAGTTCTTGCTAAACCTGGATCTGTTAAACCTCACACTGAATTCTCTGCTAACGTGTACGTTCTTTCAAAAGAAGAAGGTGGACGTCATACTCCATTCGTAGCTAACTACCGTCCACAATTCTATTTCCGTACAACTGACGTCACTGGAGTCATCACTCTTCCTGAAGGTGTTGAAATGGTTATGCCAGGGGATAACGTTGTTATGAAGGTTAAACTTATCGCTCCTATCGCTGTTGAGCAAGGTACTAAATTCTCCATTCCTGAAGGTGGACGTACTGTAGGCGCTGGTAACGTAGTAGAAATCATTAAGTAATTAATCAAACAATCAAACAAGCATTCAGTGAATGCTTGTTTTTTTATGCTTTCTTTATGATATGATGAATTGGCAAGGAAGGTTGATTATGAAAACAATGAGTGAATTAAAACGAATATACTTGTCGCTTTATCAACACAGTGATCACGTTGATCATCATTTTGAATCATTGTTATCGATGATTGAACAACATAAAAAAGAGCGTTCAAGAACACTTAAACTAATGGATAAATCAGAAGCAGACTGGTATTTCTCTAATAAGATGGTTGGAATGACCTTGTATACGGATTTATTTGCGGGAAATTTCAAGAAATTAATGAAGAAGATTCCTTACTTACAAGAGTTAGGGATTACTTATGTTCATCTTATGCCTCTACTTAAACCAAGAGAGGGTGAAAATGATGGAGGATACGCGGTAGAAGATTATCGCAATGTGGATCCTCGTTTAGGAACACTTGAAGAATTCACTACTTTACTTAAAGCTTTTGCGAAAGCAGACATCAAAGTGTGCATCGATTATGTGTTGAATCATGTGGCCATTGAACATGCTTGGGCTCAACAAGCCTTAAGTGGTGATCAAGATGCACAAGAGCGTTTCTTTATGTATGAAGATCGAACTATTCCTGATCAATTTGAAGAAACAGTTCCTGAAGTTCTTCCTGATAAATGTCCTGGTAATTTCATGTATGTGGAGTCCATTCAAAAATATGTCTTCACTTCATTCTCATCCTTTCAATGGGATCTTAATTTTACTAACCCATCCGTATTTCATGAAGTGGTGGATGTATTACTTTACTTAGCTAATCTAGGTGTCAATATGATTCGCTTAGATGCGATCCCGTTCATGTGGAAAGAGCTGAATACACCATGTCGTAACCTTGATCCGATTCATGATCTTTTGCGTATGATTTATCTGATTAAACAAGAAGTTGCTCCTTCACTATCGCTTTTAGGTGAAGCCATTGTGGAACCTGAGCAGATTGTAAAGTATTTTGGAAGTGAGCGTAAGAGTGAGTGTGAAATCATGTACAATGCGAATCTTATGGTGGACATCTATCATACCTTTGCGACACGTGATACCCGTCTCATTACGATCGATACCAATCGATTCCAGATCCCAAGTCGCGGATCATGGATGAATTATGTGCGCTGTCATGATGACATTGGATGGGGATTCAATGAAAAAGCCATCATGTCAATGGGATTTGATCCATTTCAACACAAACAGTTTCTCATTCGTTTCTATGGTCAACGTTTCCCAGGATCTTTTGCGAAGGGGGAGGATTACCAGTTTAATCCTAAAACTTTGGATGCGAGAACCAATGGTACATTGGCTTCACTGCTAGGATTAGAGAGTGCTTTAGACAAAAAAGAAACCTATAAGATTGAGGCAGCGATTCGACGAATCAATCTAGCTAATGCGCTGATACTTTCCTATCGTGGGATTCCGCTTATATACTCAGGTGACGA
>DAIDML010000208.1 GCA_027449005.1 Erysipelotrichaceae bacterium
ATCGAAAAAGTTGAACATTCATACACTGCGGATGATATACAGGTATTAGAAGGTTTAGAGGCAGTAAGAAAACGGCCAGGGATGTACATTGGTACAACTTCTGAACGTGGCTTACACCATTTAGTGTGGGAAATTGTCGACAACGCGATTGATGAATCCTTAGCTGGTTATGCTAATCACATTACAGTCAAGATTTTAAAGGATAATATTATTTCTGTTGAAGATAACGGACGTGGAATTCCAGTTGGAAGACATGAAAAGACAGGATTATCAACCATTGAAACCATTTTTACTATTTTGCATGCAGGTGGTAAGTTTGGTGGTGGAGCATATAAAGTTTCAGGCGGTCTTCATGGTGTTGGAGCGTCAGTAGTTAACGCATTATCTGAATATTTAGAAGTATATGTGCATCAAAATGGAAAAACTCATTTCCAACGTTTTGAGAATGGTGGAAAATCTACAGGTCCAGTCACCATCATTGGTGAAACTGAAAAACGAGGATCAACAGTTGTTTTTAAAGCAGACCCAACCGTTTTTACAGAAACTACATCCTACAATTATGAAACGATTCGTGATCGATTAAGACAAATTGCATTTTTGAACAAGGGAATTCGTATTTCATTGTTTGATGAAAGAAGTGAAGAAAACCCAGTAAGTACTGAATATTTTTATGAAGGTGGAATTAAAGAGTATGTTGAATACATCAACAAGAATAAAGCACCAATTCATAATGATGTAATTTATGTTGAGGGAGAAGAAGAGAATATTATTGTTGAAGTAGCAATGCAATACAACGATGGTTATGCTTCTAACGTTTATTCTTTCTGTAACAACATCAATACTCATGAAGGTGGTACACATGAAGAAGGATTTAGATCGACATTAACTCGACTCATCAATCAGTATGGAAAAGAAAACAACTTCATTAAAAAAGATGAAGATGCACTTATTGGAGAAGATGTACGTGAAGGATTAACAGCAATCATCTCCATAAAACACCCTGATCCACAATACGAGGGACAAACAAAGACAAAACTTGGTAATGCTGAGGTAAGACGTATTGTATCCAACGTTATGGGTGTACAATTTGAGCGTTTCTTACTAGAAAACCCAAGTCAAGCTAAAACAGTCATTGAAAAAGCAATTATTGCTTCTAAAGCTCGTTTAGCTGCTAAAAAAGCTCGTGAATTAACTCGACGTAAAGGTGCATTGGAGATTTCATCCCTTCCAGGCAAACTGGCTGATTGCTCTTCAAATGATTCATCTATTTGTGAAATCTATCTTGTGGAAGGTGATTCTGCGGGTGGATCTGCAAAACTAGGAAGAAATCGTGAGTTTCAAGCTATTTTACCATTAAGAGGTAAGGTAATTAACGTAGAAAAAGCACAAAGACACAAAGTTTTTGATAACAATGAGATTCGCTCCATGATCACAGCCTTTGGTTGTGGTTTTGGTGAAGAAATGGATTTGGAGAAGTTAAGATATCATAAAATTGTAATCATGACCGATGCTGACGTGGATGGATCACATATTAGAACGCTTATTCTTACCTTCTTCTATCGATTCTTAAAACCATTAATCGAAGCAGGGCATATTTATATTGCTCAACCTCCTTTATACAAGGTTTCAAAAGGTTCAACCATTCGATATGCATATTCTGATCAAGAATTAGAGGACATTAAGACTGAAATAGGCACTGATAAGTTCAATATTCAGCGATACAAAGGTTTAGGTGAAATGAATCCAGAACAGCTTTGGGAAACTACCATGGATCCTGAAGTGAGAACACTCATCCAAGTTGATGTGGAGAACGCAATGGAAGCAGATAACGTGTTTGAAATGTTAATGGGTGATGATGTTGAACCAAGAAGAGATTTCATTATTGAGAACGCACGATTTGTTAAGAATTTAGACATCTAGAAAGGAGTCATCATGAACGATCAAAAGATTAAGAATATCAATATCGCATCTGAAATGAAGACTTCATTTCTTGATTATGCGATGTCAGTCATTGTTGCTCGAGCATTACCTGATGTAAGAGACGGTTTAAAACCAGTTCACAGAAGAATTTTATATGCTATGAATGATTTGGGTATGCACAGTGACAAAGCTTATAAGAAATCAGCTCGTATTGTTGGGGAAGTTATCGGTAAGTATCATCCGCATGGTGATTCAGCTGTATATGAAACTATGGTTCGTATGGCTCAAGATTTCTCATACCGTCACATGCTTGTGGATGGGCACGGAAACTTTGGTTCTATCGATGGCGATAGTGCTGCAGCAATGCGTTACACCGAAGCCAGAATGTCTAAAATCGCAATGGAGTTAGTAAAAGACATCAATAAAGACACCATTAATTACACTGATAACTATGATGGAGAAGAACAAGAGCCAGTTGTATTACCTTCCTATTTTCCAAACTTGCTTGTCAATGGAGCAACAGGAATTGCGGTTGGTATGGCTACCAATATTCCACCTCATAACTTAGGTGAAACGATTGATGCGACAATCGCATTAATCGAAAATCCAATGCTTTCTACCATTGAGCTGATGGAAGTGATTCAAGGACCAGATTTTCCTACTGGTGGCATAATTATGGGACGTTCAGGCATCCATTCTGCCTTTGAAACAGGTCGAGGATCAGTCACTGTTCGCTCAAAAGTGGATATCAATGAACTGCACAATGGTAAAAAACAAATTGTTGTGACAGAAATACCATATCAAGTGAATAAAGCTAATTTAGTTGAAAAAATTGCTGGATTAGTAAGAGATAAACTGATTGAAGGCATCACTGATCTTCGTGATGAGTCTAACCGTCATGGTATTAGAATTGTGATTGAAACACGTAAAGACATTCAAGCAGAAGTGCTATTGAACCAGTTGTATCGTATGACTGCTCTTCAAACGACATTTGGTATCAATACTTTAGCTTTAGTTGATGGAAGTCCTAAGCAATTGGGGTTAAAAGAGGTTCTAAACCACTACAGTACACATCAAATTGAAGTTGTTAGAAGAAGAACTCAGTTTGAATTGAACAAAGCATTAGACCGTGCTCACATTTTAGAAGGATTACGTATAGCATTAGACAATATTGATCGAATCATTTCAATTATTCGTGGATCTATGGATGATGAACAAGCCATTAATTCAATGATGAGTGAGTTTGGATTAACAGAGATTCAATCCAAAGCCATTCTTGACATGAGACTCAAACGTCTTACAGGTTTAGAAAGAGATAAGATTGAAGGCGAATATAACGATTTAATGGTGTCAATTGCGGATTATCGAGACATACTAGCTAACGAAAACAGAGTCTTTGACATCATTAAGACTCAGTTACTAGAAATAAAGCGTCGTTTTGCGGATGCAAGACGTACAGAAATCATGGATAGCCATGATGATGTACTTGATGAGGACTTAATACCTGTCGAGGATGTTGTGATGGCATTGACCCTTAATGGATACATTAAACGTACAACAGCCGACACTTTCCAAACTCAAAATCGAGGTGGAAAAGGTATTAAAGGTATGAGTACCCACAGTGATGACATTGTTGATCAGTTCATCCATATGTCAACTCATGATTCCCTCATGTTATTTACTAATTTTGGGAAGGTCTATCGTATAAGAGGATTCCACGTTCCTTCCGCAAGTCGTATTTCTAAAGGACTTCCTGTAGTCAACTTACTCAACTTAGAAAAAGAAGAGA
>DAIDML010000209.1 GCA_027449005.1 Erysipelotrichaceae bacterium
ATCAAAAAAAGATTGGTTTGACTTTGATGCGTCACCAACTCTTGAAGGTCAAAATATCGATGATGACTTCTTTGATTACGTTGTAAGTGTTGTGAATGGAAAGTTAACTATAAATGAAATCAATGGGTATGAAGAAATCGCATTATTTAAGGATGGAGTCATATTGTAGAAGTTAGTGTTTATTAGACAAATGGTAAAAAAAACAAGAAGGTAAAAACATATGGTTGATGTAATTAAGCAATTAGAATCAAATATCATTGTCCCTGTTGTTGTTTTTAATAATATTGAAGATGCAATTCCTGTTGCGAAAGCATTGTATGATGGTGGAATATATTGTATTGAAGTCACTTATCGAAGTGATATTGCATCTCAATGTATCGCAATGATTCGTCATGAAATGCCACAAATGTTAGTAGGAGCAGGAACAATACTAAATATTGAACAACTCAATCAAGCCATTCAAGCTGATGCCCATTTTATTGTCACTCCCGGAATGAATGAGAAAATAATTAAAGAGGCTCAGAATAAAAATATTCCAATAATTCCAGGTATTAGTAGTGCAAGTGATTGTGACAAGGCTATTGAATATAACATTACTTATGTTAAATTTTTCCCATCTGAGCAACTTGGTGGATTGAGTATGATTAAAGCACTTTCTGGACCATACAAAACTTTAAAGTTTATGCCCACAGGAGGAATATCCTTTGAACATGTGTCAGATTACCTAAAGGAAAAATTTATTTTTGCGATTGGTGGAAGTTGGCTTGTTAAACAAGATTGGCTAGATAATAAGAATTATTCTTTAATTAAAGAAGAAGCAAGAAAAACAATGATAAAAGCTCTTGATCTTGAATTTAGTCATGTCATGGTTAATAATGCAAATTTAAATCCATCAAAAAAAGATAAGTTTACACTGTTCGATATTGTGGGTCATTCAAGTTCAAATGATATGGTAATTTTTGATGGAAAAACCATAATTGAACACTCTACACTTGCATCATCAAAACATAATCAATCGATTGTCATGATTACCTCTAGAATAAACTATGTTCACAGTCATTTATTGAGGGTCGGAGTTAAAATACACACGGAATTTGATTTTATATACCCCACCCAATTAAAACGAATCATTATTAATAATTATCTTGATCAATATGATGTTCATATCATGAGTAAGTGAGGATAAAATGAAAATTGTTACTTTTGGAGAAATCATGTTAAGACTTCAACCTCCACATTATCAACGCTTTACCCAAGCACAAAGTTTTGATGCTCATTTTGGTGGTGGAGAAGCGAATGTTGCTGCATCTTTAGCCCTTCTTAATCATCATGCCTGTTTTGTGTCAAGACTACCTTCTCATGAAATAGGTCAATCTGCTCTCAATTCTTTACGTTCACTTGGAATAGATACTCACTATGTAGTGCGAGGAGGAGAAAGATTAGGAATTTATTACATTGAAAAAGGAGCAAGTCAAAGACCTTCTCAAGTTATCTATGATAGAGCCTATTCATCTTTCTCGCAATCATTATCGAGTGATTATGATTGGAATGCAATTTTTGAAGGAGCAGATTGGTTTCACTTTACCGGGATTACTCCTTCACTAGGTGAAAATTTGATCTCTATCCTTACTGAAGCATTAGAGATCGCAAAAGAAAAGAATTTAACTGTAAGTTGTGATTTAAATTATCGCAAGAAATTATGGTCAAAAGCGAAAGCTTATGATGTAATGCATTCGCTGATGCCATATGTAGATGTATTAATTGCTAATGAAGAAGATGCGCAAGATGTGTTTGATATAAAAGCAGAATTTTCAAATGCTAATCAAGGCAAACTAAATCATGAAAGTTACATAAATGTTGCGAAAGAACTCACAAATCGATATCATTTTAAGCAGGTCGCTATTACGTTAAGAACCTCTATGTCAGCATCTGAAAATCAATGGGCTGGACTATTATATGTTAACCATCAAAGTTATTTTTCTCCACAATATCACATGTCTATTATAGATCGTGTTGGAGGTGGAGATAGTTTTGTGGCTGGATTGATTCATTCATCGTTAAAGAACAGTGACTTTCAAACCAGGATTAACTTTGCAGTTGCTTCTTCTTGCTTAAAACATAGCATTGAAGGAGATATTAACCTTTCAACTGAAGATGAAATCAATCGACTAATGAGTGGAGATGGATCTGGTAGAGTTCAACGTTAAATAAGAAATGTATCATCATTGAATCAAGAAATTGAAAGGTCAGTCTTTTGACAAAATCACAATTGAATGTTAACTGAATTACTAGGCATTGTTCCGATTTAATACCTTCTCCACAAAGATATCCACAATCAAAGGATCAAACTGGGTACGTGCACAGCGTTGTAGCTCACTGATGGCTTGTTCTTGACTTAAGGCTGTCTTATACACTCGTTTAGATGTCATGGCTTCATAAGCATCACATACCGCAATGATGCGTGAGTACAGCGGAATCTCTTCTCCTTTAAGATGATTAGGATACCCTTTTCCATCCCAACGTTCATGATGAGTTAAAGCATATTCAGCTAAACGTGAATACTTATCAGCTGACTTTAAGATTTGATAACCATTCACCGTATGACGCTTCATGATGTCCCATTCTTGAGATGTTAAGATGTCTGGTTTATGCAGAATACTATCAGGAATAGTAATCTTACCAATATCATGCATCATGCCCGCAATCTCTAACTCCTTAAGCTCATCCCCCGACAACAGAAGATGTTCACCAATTTGACGACAATAGGAAGCAACATTGTGAGAATGAGCTCGCTCATCCTCATACTTCTCAATGAGTGAATTAAACAAAATCATAATGGCTTCATTGCGTGAACTTTGACCATGCAGTACCTTATGAGCATACATGTCATTCTCAGCTTTAATCAATAGCTTATCCATGCTTTCTTCAAGTGAAACTTTAATATCACTTCCAAAGGATAGTGAGATAGGAAACTCATACTTTTGTTCATGTCTTAAATACGTTTTAATGCTCTCTTGAGTTTGTGAAAACTCATCTAAAGTGGTATTAGGACACAACATTAAGAATTCATCCCCACCAATACGTGCTACGAAGTCTTGAGGTCGACAATGCTGTTTCAAGGCTTGAGCCACCATTTGAATGGCTAAGTCTCCCATATGATGACCATAAGCATCATTAACGAGCTTAAGACCATCCATGTCAATGATGGAAACAAGCAAAGGATAATTTGCAGGGGTATCCAAGTGATGAAGTTGTTCATCACCATAGCGTCGATTAGGAAGTCCCGTTAGGAAATCATGTTTAGAAACATGAGTAATCGCAAGCTCACGTTGTTTCTTTTCAGTGATATCATCCACTAACACCGCAAAGTAGCCAAACTGAGGTGAATAAGCCGTCACATCAAAGTATTTATCTAAGGGTTGAGAATACTCTTCAAATCGTTGAGAAACCCCTGTTAAAGCCACTTCACCATAACGCTTAATCCATGTCTCTTCCACATTAGGAATCACTTCTTTCACGGTTTTATTCAAAACAAGCTCTTTCTTAAGTCCTGTAATAGCTTCATAACTATCATTCATGTCAAGGAAACGATAATCCACAGGATGACCTTCATCATTCATAATCAGTTCATGGTACACCAAACCGATTGGAAGCTCATTCACCAGTTTCTGATGATTCATTTCAATGATTTTGAATTGCTTCTCTTCTTCCAAGTCTTGGGTTAAATCCTTAAACTCAGTAATGCGTACTTGCTTTCCTTTGTAAGGAATCAGTTTAGCTTCCAGTTTGAGTGGGTATATTGAATGATCTTTCCTTAAACCAATAGCCATGTCTAACTTAGCGTTTACCATACCTTTCCACTCTGAATCATTGATGATCCGGGTATCTCGACCTCGAATCCAACCAGCTAAACCCACAAAACATCCTACGATCGCAATCACGACTGAGATACTTAATGAAGTGTCACTT
>DAIDML010000210.1 GCA_027449005.1 Erysipelotrichaceae bacterium
AATGTTGAATCGATTCAACCATTCATGATCAGTAGGGTGATTCAAGCAGTATTCCAATTCTTCACGTGTTGAACATGTATGTCCTAACACCACTTCAGATCGATCCGTTGCTTCTAAAATATACCATGCTTCTGCCTTACCATGTTTGTATCCCATGGCTTGTGCATCATGATCATTGGGGTGTACTTGAATGCTCAAATCATCTTGCACATCAATGATTTTAACCAAAATAGGAAAAGTGTCATGGTCACAGAAACCAAACCATGCTGGATGTTGCTTATAGACATCATTGAGTGATTGTCCATCACAGGTTCCACCTTCAATCGTTGTTTCTCCTTCGCTGATTCCTGAGACAGCCCAACACTCACCTGTCTTTTCATACGGTGAATCATAATTAAAACGATCGTTGAGGCGTGATCCACCCCAAATCTTTTCTTTAAAATGCGGTTTTACTTTAAGAATGTTTTCCATAGTTCTATTGTATCAAAGCAATTCAGTGATGTCATGAAAAAAAGCTAGATTGATGTCTAGCTTTGATTTATGCCTCTTGATCTTTACGATGAGCAGTGATTTTAATGCGTCTAACTTTTCTTCCTTCAACCTCAATCACTTGTGCATGAACATGGTCTAAGGTGATTTCATCACCAACAGATGGCCAACGACCAATTTCTTTGGTAATCCACCCATTCACTGTAATAGAATTGGATTCATGGTCTAAGTCAAGAAGCTTGAATAATTTCTCAACGCTTGCACTGCCATTAACAATGTAGATATCGTCATCTACTTCTTCAAAATCGTTGATGATTTCATCATGTTCATCCCAGATTTCACCAACAATTTCTTCGATGATATCTTCTAGAGTCACAATTCCCATTGTTCCTCCATACTCATCATATACTACTGCTAAGTGACATTTCTGCTCTTGGAGTAGTGGTAGCAACTTTGATATTTTGCTGTTGTCCGTTGTGTGAATCACAGGTTTTAAATAATCCGTAATCACATCACTTTCGCGAGAAAAGAAATCCTTAAGATGGAGTACACCAATGATATTGTCAATCGATCCATCGTAAACTGGTAATCGTGAATATCCACTCTCAATGAATTTCTCATGAATTTCTTTGATTGAGTTAGCGGTGGAGATGACAGTCAGTTCAGTTCGAGGAGTCAAGACATCTGAAACATCTAAATCATTGAATTCAATCGCATTACGAATTAGATCACCTTCATGTTGTTCAATATCACCCTCTTGAGTGGCTTCTTCAACCATGATAATCAACTCTTCTTCTGTAATGGCTCGATCATCTCTCACTTTGAACACCTTGTTTAATAGCTTCTTCCATAACGAAAAGAAAAAAGTGAGAGGAACTAGAAAGAGTATAAATAACTTAAGTAATGGCGCAGAGATCATCGCAAACGACTCAGGAGCTTCCTTGGCTAAGCTTTTTGGAGTGATCTCACCAAAGATAAGCACCAATAATGTCATGACAGCGGTCGAAATACTGATTCCAAGTTTACCAAAATAGAGCACAAAAAGGGCTGTCGCAATCGAAGCTGAGGCAATATTAACAATGTTGTTGCCAACAAGAATCGTTGATAACAAGCGGTCATAATCTTCAGCCAATTCCAATACAAGCTTTGCTCGTTTATTCCCATTTGCCACTAGATTTTTCATACGGATGCGGTTAAAGGTTGAAAATGCCGTTTCTGTCGCAGAGAAAAAAGCCGAAAGTAAAACAAGCACAACCAAGAGCATTAAAAATCCAAATAAATTATTATCCATGTGAAACCTCACTTAAGAGTTCACTCTTCAATTCAACTTCAATATACCTACTGTCACTGTCCATAATAGTTCCTTTATCAATGCTCACTATCTTAACACATCAAACAATTTTGTCAACTTTTGACTTATATCTGTTGATTTGTGGCTGTTTCATATCCTTCTTCAATGCTACTTCAGATTGCTTCATCTTTTGACTTAATCGATCCAACAGTATCATTACTAAGGCTATACCAAATGGAATCACAAGAAATCCATACATCATTGCAATGATGAGTTGAACAATGGAATGATTAATATAAGGCAAGAGGTTAAGCTCAATGCAACATTGAATACTGTGCACAATGATAAATAATGATAAATAATGGAATCAAAACATAACAAAGGGGTCTACACCATTTGACTTTGAATCGTTCCATAAACAACCCTCCCTTAGTTTACTTGTGAAAATTATAACAAGTCTTCTCTAATAAATCAAACATTCTACCACTTTCA
>DAIDML010000211.1 GCA_027449005.1 Erysipelotrichaceae bacterium
AACACTTCAGATATCCACTCCTTTCTTAAAGGAGTGGATACTAAAGATGGAGAAAAGATCTTAGGACACATCTTAGGCAATAAAACAGAAAAAGTAGAAAGCAAGTTAGGCGCAAGCAGTGGACTTAATACCACTCAAGTCAACACCTTGCTTGCGCAACTTGCTCCTCTTGTGTTATCTCAACTAGGCAAGCAAAAACAAAAGGATGTTAAATCCAATGAAAATCCGATGGAAGGCATAGGAAAACTGCTCTCAGGAGGCAAATCAAATGACCTTATGGGAATGGCAACCCAATTCCTTGATGTTGATGACGATGGAGACATCATGGATGATTTAGGAAAGACATTAGGGAATTTCTTTAAGAAGTAATCAAAAGGCCTTTGAATGATGATGCATTCAAAGGCCTTATCTTATTTCAACACCTTCTCTACAAAGATATCCACAATCAAAGGATCAAACTGGGTGCGTGCACAGCGTTGTAGCTCATTGATGGCTTGTTCTTGACTTAAGGCTGTCTTGTACACTCGATTGGACGTCATGGCTTCATACGCATCACACACCGCAATGATGCGTGAATACAGCGGAATCTCTTCTCCTTTAAGATGATTTGGATAACCTCTTCCATCCCAATGTTCATGATGAGTTAAGGCATACTCAGCTAATCTTGAATACTTATCAGCTGACTTTAAGATTTGATATCCATTCACGGTATGACGCTTCATGATGTCCCATTCTTGAGACGTTAAGATATCAGGTTTATGCAGAATACCATCTGGAATGGTAATCTTTCCAAGATCATGCATCATGCCCGCAATCTCTAATTCTTTTAGCTCATCTCCTGATAACAGTAAATGCTCTCCCACGGCTCGACAATAGGATGACACATGTTGAGAATGGCTTCGCTCATCCTCATACTGCTCAATGAGTGAATTAAACAGAATCATGATGGCTTCATTGCGTGAACTTTGACCATGCAGAACCTTATGAGCATACATGTCATTCTCAGCTTTAATGAGTATTTAATCCATGCTTTCAGAGAGCGAAACTTTGATGTCACACCCAAAGGATAACGAAATTGGGAAATCATGCGTTTGACTTGTTTTGAGGGTCGTTTTAATGCGTTCTTGGGTTTGTGTGAAGTCTTCAATGGTGGTGTTAGGACACAGCATTAAAAATTCATCTCCCCCAATACGCGCCACAAAATCGTGAGGTCGACACTGTGACTTTAAGGTTTGGGCAACCATTTGGATGGCTAAATCTCCCATATGATGCCCATAGGCATCATTGACTAACTTAAGGCCATCCATGTCAATGATGGAAACAAGAAGTGGGTAATTTGCTGGAGTATCCATAAAGGAAAGTTGTTCATCTCCGAAACGTCGGTTAGGAAGACCAGTTAAGAAATCATGTTTAGAAACATGTGTAATGGCAAGTTCTCGTTGTTTCTTCTCGGTAATATCATCCACTAACACCGCAAAGTAGCCAAACTGTGGCGAATAAGCAGTCACATCAAAGTATTTGTCTAAAGGTTGAGAATACTCTTCAAAACGTTGGGAAATGCCTGTTAAGGCCACTTCGCCATAACGCTTGATCCAGGTGTCTTCCACAGTGGGAATCACTTCTTTCACCGTCTTATTCATGACATCCACTTTCTTTAATCCTGTGATCTTTTCATAACTATCATTCATGTTAAGGAAGCGATAATCCACCGGGTGGCCTTCTTCACTTACAATCAACTCATGATACACCAATCCGATTGGAAGCTCATTCACCAGTTTCTGATGATTCATTTCAATGATTTTAAACTGCTTCTCTTCTTCTAAGTCGTGCGTTAAATCCTTAAACTCAGTAATACGTACAGTTTTACCTTTATAAGGAATGAGTTTAGCTTCAAGCTTCAAAGGGTATAAAGTATGGTTTTTCCTTACCCCAAACACTTCATACGCCTTCTCATCCCCTGATGCTATCTTGTGTTTAACAATGTCACGGTATTCCGAAGCAATCAACAACAAACCATTCATGCCAATCAATTCTTCACGACTAAACCCACACATTTCACACAACTTGTCATTGCAGTCGAGAATCTTTCCTTGATCATGAATGACGATCCCACTGAAAGAAGCGTTATGAAGGATTTTAAAACGTTGTTCACTCTCTTTAAGCAAGGTGTTTTTACGTTTCATGAACAGCAATCCAAGGATACCCATGAGGGTGGTGAATGAAAAAAAGATAACGAAAAGAATGATGAGTAATGTAAAGTTGTTTTGAGTTTGAATGAGTTGAGTTTGATCAATGATCACAGAAGAGAGATACGTTTCACCATTAATGAGGACAGGATAAGAATACACATGCACATCTTTAAGGGTGTTGTTCGCTAAACGATGTTTAAAGATGAAGAAGTTACGTTCTTCACTCAGTGCTTTCTCACGTTCTAATGCAATCTCCTCTAAAGAAAGGGTATTGATATCCGCAATGTTCATGGAGGTGAGTTGAGTCAGAGTATACCCATAGAATGAAGCTGCAGCTTGATTCGCTTCAATGATTTCACCTGTGACGGGATGGATCACAAGCAACACCATGTTATGTTGGTCTAGAAATGCTTTAATGTCTTCACTGGTATGAGCTTGAGTGTTGATTCTAGAAAAGAAGAGAATCAACATCACAAGGATGATTTTATTCCATTGTTTCATAGTAAAATCCTATCTTGGTTTCGATTGATTTAAAAACAAATGAAGCACTCATAAGATATAAAAAAAGCTAAATATAGGATAATAGTACCATTATAACATAAGGAAATCATCATCGATAAATGAATTTTGAACTGCAAAGTTTTCTTGACATTCAATCAGAGATGAACATTTATGGTATGATGTACAAGAGAAAAACACTTAAAAATGAGGTAATCATGAATAAACTGAATCTTTACCAACGCCAATTCATGGGTGCACGAAGCATGTTGCTGATCATGACAGGCTTCACGGTTGTCAACATCCTTGCCTATTGGTTCGAACTGGGGTTTATGTTGCCATTCTCCGCCTTTCTACCGTTCACAATCTTTGATTTTGCCTATTTCTTTTCCATTGAATGGGCCGATCCAAGTTTACTCATTTATGGAATAATCTTTAGCTCACTCATCATCCTGTTTTACTTGCTAGGCTTCATCTTATCAAAGAAAAAACCAGCTTGGTTAACCTTGATGTTGGCCATGTACATTGTGGATACCCTCATCATGGTGTATTTGTTTACCGCTGTCTTCTACTTCAATGCCACCATGATTTTAGATATCCTCTTTCATATTTGGGTGTTGTACTATTTCATCATGGGGGTGAGAGCAGTTAAAAAGCTCAAACAACTTCCTGAAGAAGAGAATGTGTTAGAATAGTTCAAGGAGAAAAGTATGGCTCAAGTGTATTGTTCAAACTGTGGAATTAACATCTCGGCCCTTCATGAATCCGCACGGTTTTGCCCAAGTTGTGGTGAAGTGATTGAACGAAAGGAAACCACCATGTCACATCAAACGCATGTTCATGTCCATATGGGACGTGGACCCTTTAATAAATGGATCAGTTTACTGTTATTGCTTTTCTTAGGACCCTTTGGAGCTCATAAGTTTTATGAAGGCAAAATCTTCATGGGAATCCTATACTTATTTACCCTTGGCTTCTTTGGGATAGGACTCTTCTTTGACTTCTTTGCGATTTTGTTTAAACCAACGGAATATTATCTGTGAATGTAACCAAAAAGGATCCTCACTTTGATTTAAAGTGAGGATCCTTTTCTTATGCCTCCTATTCATTGAGACAATAAAACCCATCTTAGGATGGGTTAAAAATCAATTTTTTCTTTGCATTTTGGACAACGTTTGGATTGTTGTGGAATGGCTTCGCCACATGATGGGCAATACCATTTGGTAGGGGAGGTGGTAGATAACTCACTTGGAGATGTGGTATGAACTTTAGGACTCATGTCCATGTTCACTTGCTTGGTTGATCTGAATTCAGGTAAATCGTATCGAGGGTCTTTCATCGACGTGTGCTCACTTTCCTCATTGAAGAGTTGATTTAATAAAAACGAACCATAAATGTAGACAAAGACATTAAGATTTCTAGCACTGAGGAAACTGTTTGAGACAATGCTTAAGGTAAGAGAACCTATATTACCAAACCATCCGCTCACCACAAAGGCCAACACAATCGCAATCCAGCGAGCTGAATCTTTCATGTTTTCGCGACCCTTAAGCAGTAAATACACATGAATCGCAAAGTAGGTGAAGAAGAAGAAATTTAAAGCTAACTTAATGATTCCAAAAGGAAAGAGGAATCCATTGAAGAAAACATCAGAGATAATCCCAAGAATAAATGAACTTATTAACAGTCCAACAAGTTGATTTTGACGGGTGTTTTTATCTAAAAAATAAAATCGTCTTAACATCTCTTTCATATAATACCGTCCTTGTCTAAGTATACCACTGAATGAGAGGTCTTTTCTGTCCAATTGATGTGACTTCACATCACTTCACACCAACTTATATTTGAAAGTATCACCATAAACCTATATTATAGTGAGTGATGAAAAAAAGAATAT
>DAIDML010000212.1 GCA_027449005.1 Erysipelotrichaceae bacterium
CTCTATACTTATGGAAGAATTCAATCAGGACTCAATGCATTTGAAGATTTAAAGTTTTGGACTAATTCCATGCTCATGTTCATTGGATTAGGTATTGTGATTACCATCATAGGTCAGATTGTGTTTCATATTCTGATTGCCATCTCGATTGCGATTAAAGAGAAAGTAAAAGATCAAAGCACCAGTGAAGCACACATTGAGAAATCGATTCAAAGTGAAATGGTGAGTGATGAGATGGATAAACTCATTGAAATGAAGTCCATGCAAATCAGTTTCTTCTTTGCGGGAATGGGTTTTGTGGTTGGCCTTATTCTGATGGAATTTGATTATTCTGTTGTGATTATGTTGAATTTGCTGTTTGTGTCATTCAGTCTAGGATCCATTCTAGAAGGCATCGCTCAGTTTGTCTACTATCACAAAGGACTACGATAACGTGAAGGGCATTAAGATTACCAACAACATTCGCAAACTTCGCTTCTTTCACAACGAAATGACCCAACAACAACTTGCTGAGAAAGTAGGAGCTTCACGCCAAACCATTGTGGCTGTGGAGGCAGAAAAATATACTCCATCACTGGAACTGGCATTTAAGATAGCCCAAGTGTTCAATGTGGAGATTGGTGAAGTGTTCATGTGTGAAATCCAAGATAGTAAGAAATAACATCAAGACAAGACACAAGAAAGGCATGTCAGCGACATGCCTTTTATGATATCTTCAATACGAATCATTAATCTGATGTGACTTTGTTTGACCCTTCATGCGTACTTACGATTCTGATTTGATTTAATCACTAAAAATAAAGATACTTGCGTAGGCATTCTAGGCCAAACATGAACAAAAATGAATTAGTCAAAAAATGCAAACATGAAATGGAATCATTCATAATTCCAAGTTGATCTTGATGAAATGCATGTCCAATCAAAGTGACTCATTGATTTATGATAAAATTAATTTTCTTTGTTGGCATTATTAAAAAAATGTCAGTGATTTGGCAAGTTATGGTGTATTCTTATATCATGATGATTATTTAAGTTGACCACCGATTAGCCAAGAAATACCACACTCATTAAGGAGAAGATCAATGTACACTAAAGAAGAAATAAGAAAGCCAATACTGGTAGGATTAGTTGCGATAGTTGGAATCATAGTATTTCATCTTTTAGACAACTTTACATCTGTATTGGATTTTCTATCCAATATTCTCACTGTCTTTTCGCCCATCATTGGAGGATTTGTGTTAGCTTATCTTCTCAACATTCCAATGAAAGCCATTGAAGACAACCTTTTTAAGAAACTCAAAATAAAACAGGGACTAAAGCGTTCACTGTCTCTTGTGTTGACAATAGTCTTAGTGTTTGGGTTCATTGTTTTATCTATTTCTTTTGTGTTGCCTCAATTGATCGCAAGTTTGCAACAATTGCAGTTTCAAGCCACAGCTGAATACTTTGCTCAACTTGAATCACTTGTGGAAGATTTGTTTATTCAACTCAATTTAAGCGATGAGATTGTCAATCAAATCTTAACCATTTGGACTTCCATTGTGAGTGGTGCGACTGACTTTATGTTAAGTCTTGCGGATCAAGCTTTAAATGGGGTTTCAAGTTTGTTGTCGGTCATATTCAATACCATTATCAGTGTCGTGTTAGGACTGTATATATTACTAAGTAAAGAAAGACTTGCAACCACATTCAAAAAAGTATTTTACGCTTTTACATCAACATCATGGTGTGATCGCTCAACAAAGTATATAAAAATTGTGAATCATTCCTTTGAAAACTTTATTCGAGGACAAGTGGTAGAAGGCATTATTCTTGGTATAGTGTGTTACATTGCAATGTTAATATTTGGGTTTGAGTTTCCTCTAGTCATAAGTTTTCTTGTGGGAATCACTAATATTATTCCTTTGTTTGGCCCATACATTGGAGCAGTACCATCTTTCTTGTTGCTGTTCATTGTTAATCCCATCAGTGCATTGTGGTTTATTGTTTTTCTCATTGTCTTACAACAAGTTGAAAGTAATCTAATCTACCCTAAAGTGGTTGGATCAAACATGGGAATCTCAGGATTTTGGATCATTGTTGCAGTTGTGATAGGAAACAGTTTGTTTGGGATAGTGGGTATTTTGCTAGGGATTCCCTTGCTGTCTTCGGTGTATGTTATTGTGAAGGAAGTTGCTGAAAAAAGATTAAATGAAAAAAACATCACCATTGAATAATGCATTGAGAGTCATTCAGCTTATTGATATTCAAAACAGCACATTTCTTTGAGATAATTAATCAATAAAAAAACGTAATGCTAGTTACAGTTAACTAAGCCTTACGTTTTTTATAATGCCCATTTGCGATCTCCCACAAAGGAAACCGTAATCCATTTATCACTCTTAATGGACTTAAGAGCATGATCAATGCGCTCACGAATCATGTCTTGATCTTTAATGCTTTGTACAGGACTGGTCTCATCCACCACAAAATCTATTTCAATCCAAATCATTTGTCTTCCACTGGAAACACGTAAGAAGGATTCTTTAAAGATGTATTCTTTTTCAAGTCTTTTAATGAGTGACTTAATGGTAGAAGCAACATCGCCTTCCTCATGGACCCCAATAATTTCCTTAATGGCCTCAATGAGTTGAACTAAAGGCATTTTAATGAAGGCTAATCCCATAAGAATCACCACAAATGGATCAACCAAAGGAATATAACTAACCCATACATTGAAGTGATCCATTAAAGAAATAAGCACAAAAGTTAAAAGCACACCAAAACTGACAATTGTATCAAACATCCAATGAGTGGTTTCGGCTTTAAGAATACCTGATCGAACCTTTTTGGATTGGTGATGAATGTACAAAGTAATGATTAGACATCCTAAAGCAGAAAGTGTGGAATAACTTAAAGCAATTGAAGTATCCACCATTCGTCCCCCCGACGCTAAGGTCATGATGGCACCACCAACAGAGAACAGTAATACCATTAATAGAATACTGTTTTGAACAAGAAGGACCAAAGGTTCAACGGCGGTCTTTCCAAATGGATAACGTTTCCAATCATGTTTGGACATGAAACGATAAGAAACTAAGGCAAAGAGTGAAAGCATAACACTCATGATGGAGTAAAGACCATCAAAAGCAATGACATACGATTGGGTAATGATACCTGCCACTATACCCACAATCGCAAACATTAAAGCAAATAAAACGGATTGAGTTAAAAGTTGTTTTTCGATTTTCATAATAGACGT
>DAIDML010000213.1 GCA_027449005.1 Erysipelotrichaceae bacterium
AAGCGAGTGTTAAGGAGTATGAACCTCACATAGCACTTTTTGGAGGACCAGATGGATTAGATTTGATTCGTCACTTCTTAAATCAACTTCCAAAGGTCTGTGCTCAAAAAACACTGGTCGCATTTGAAATGGGACATCAACAACGCTCATCTATTACCCGGGAAATATTGGAGCGATTTCCAGGGGTTAATGTTGAATGTGAGAGAGATTTAAATGGCAAGGAGAGAATGCTCTTTTTTGTCATCGAGAAACCGTGAGGTTTCTTTTCTTTGTCCTTCATTGAAGGGGTTGCTGTGATAAAATAAAAGATAGGAGAAATGATATGAACCCATTAAAAATTGCGATTGCGACTGATCATGGCGCATTTCATCACAAAGAAGCGTTAAAAGCGCACTTGGTAGCTCAAGGATATGATGTGGTGGATTTTGGTTGTTTCGATGAATCCAGTGTGGATTATCCTGACACCATCTATCCAGCAGCCTTGGCTGTTTCCAACAAAGAAGTGGATGCTGGCATTATCTTTTGTGGCACAGGCATTGGAGCAAGCATTGTGGCCAACAAAGTCAAAGGCATTCGGTGTGCCTTGATCCACAATGTATGGTTGGCTCAGGTCACAAAAGAACATAACAATTCCAATATGATTGCGATGGGTGGACGTGTGGTAGATATCCCTACAGCCCTACAATGTGCTGACATGTGGTTAAAGACCTCCTTTTCACAAGAAGAACGTCATCAAAATCGTATTGATAAAATGATGGCATTGGAGGATTAATATGAAAGATCAATTGATTGAATCTTTGATTCAAAAAGAACATCATCGTCAATCCAACACCATCGAACTCATTGCCTCAGAGAACTTTGTGTCTGAGGATGTACTCAAGGCGGCCGGTTCTATCCTAACCAATAAGTATGCGGAAGGATATCCTCATAAACGCTATTATGGGGGTTGTGATGTGGTGGATGAAGTTGAAAATCTAGCACGTGATCGTTGTTGTAAGTTGTTTGGAGCTGAACATGCCAATGTGCAACCTCATAGTGGTTCTACCGCCAACATGGCTGTCTACATGAGTGTGGTGAAACCTGGGGAAGTCATTCTAGGTATGGATCTTAAAGCGGGAGGACATTTAACGCATGGTCATCCACTGAGTTTCAGTGGACAACTGTATCAGTTTGTCTCTTATGGTGTTGATCCTATCACACACCGTATTGACTATGATGATGTGGCTCGTTTAGCACATTTACACAAACCTAAACTGATTGTGGCTGGTGCGAGTGCCTATTCACGACACATTGACTTTCAACGATTTAGAGCGATTTGCGATGAAGTGGGAGCGTATCTCATGGTAGACATGGCTCATGTGGCAGGCTTAGTGGCTGCTAAGCTTCATCCTGATCCCATTCCCTATGCGGACTTTGTGACTTCCACAACCCATAAGACACTACGAGGACCTCGTGGTGGACTCATCTTATGCAAGAAAGAACATGCAACGTTATTGGATCGAGAAGTGTTTCCTGGAGTTCAAGGGGGACCCCTCATGCACATCATTGCGGCAAAAGCAGTAGCATTTCATGAGGCGTTACAACCATCATTTGTGGAGTATCAAAAACAAGTCATAAAGAATGCTCATGTGTTTGCGAAGACACTCATGGAGCATGGAGTTAAAGTCATTACCGATGGAACTGATAATCACTTAGTACTCTTTGATGCAAAGACCAGTTTTGATGTGAGTGGTAAAGAAGCCCAAATTCGTTTAGAAGACATGGGCATTACCACCAACAAGAACACCGTTCCTTTTGATCCACTTCCACCTTTTGTCACATCAGGCATTCGTATTGGAACACCAGCGATGACAACCAAAGGGTATAAGGAAGATGATTTTATCAAGATTGCGAAATGGATTGTATCAATCCTTAAGGCAAAACAAGAAGATGATTTAAGTGATTTAAAAGTAGAGATTCAAACATTCATTCAAACAAAGGAGAAAGAACATGCTGACCGTACTTAACCACCCCCTGATTACTCATAAACTCACTGTGATGAGATCCATTAACACTGGAACCAAGGATTTCCGTGAAAATCTAGATGAAGTCGCAGGACTTATGGCCTATGAAATTTCTCGTGACTTACCATTATCAAAAGTTCGTATTGAGACCCCAATGCAAATTACAGAAAGCTATGAATTGGCTAAATCTGTGGTGCTTATTCCAATCTTAAGAGCAGGTTTAGGCATGGTTGATGGTATCTTAGATCTAATTCCTACTGCCAAAGTAGGGCATGTTGGGTTATACCGTAATGAAGAAACGTTAGAACCTCAACAATACTATGCGAAGTTTCCACCTAATCTTGCGGATTCTGTGGTGATGGTGCTTGACCCGATGCTTGCGACAGGGGGTAGCGCTTCTGCAGCTATTACCATCCTTAAAGAAAAAGGAGCAAAAACCATTAAACTTGTGTGTTTAGTGGGTGTTCCTGAAGGTGTTGCTCGTATTGAGAAAGATCATCCTGATGTTGATATCGTTTTAGCAGCGCTAGATGAAAAACTTAATGAGATTGGTTATATTGTCCCAGGATTGGGAGATGCTGGAGATCGCATCTTTGGAACCAAGTAATTCTTCTTGGATTGCGAAAGCCTTAGGATTAGGGTTGAACATTGGTTTAACACTTTTATTCAGTGTCTTGTTAGGACTGTGGTTAGATAAAACATTGAATACTCAACCTTGGTTACTGTTTATCTTTGTAATGATAGGAATTATCAATGTATTTAAAATACTATTTGATTGGAGCAAATCATGACGTCTCATCCTATGATACATATGAAAGAATTAAGAATACTTTATGCGATTAGTTTTCTTGTCGCATTGGTACGTTTTGATCTTGGATTTGGATTTGTAGTAGGATTGAGTGCTGCATTAATTCATCAAGTTTTGTTTATGAAATATGTGGATACTTTATTATTCAAAGAGAAGTTTTCAGTCTTTGGATTTATTATAGGCTATATCTTCCGCTTCATGGTGATGGTTTTTGCGGTTGCGAGTGCCTTTTTATGGCCGGATTTTATCAGTATATTTAGTGTCATTTTAGGGTTATTTGTGCTAAAATTACTGTTGTATGTGAAAGAATTATCATTAAAGAAAGGAGAAAACCGTTGAATCAAATTCTTGAATGGTTGTTTGCGAAACCATTACAGGTTGAAATCATTTCCATCTGGATTATCACAGGCTTGGTGATTGCGTTAGTATTTGCGATTAATAACGCAATTAAAAAGGCAGATGTTATGGCAAAACCTACAGGACTTGTGTTGATTGGAGTATTGATTGTACAAACTTTCTCTACGATTACCAAAGACAACATGGGTGCACGCCATTATAAAAACTACGCTCCTTATGTAGGCGCACTTGCTCTTTATTTGTTTTTCAGTAATATATCCGGTTTGTTTGGACTAGCGCAACCGACTGCAAACTATAGTGTTACCTTAACGTTGGCATTAATTACATTTATATTAATCCAACGAGCAGTGTTTATGTCGAATGGTTTTGTGAAGTTCTTTACTCGCTTCTTCGAACCATATCCTGTTTTCTTCGTGATGAACTTCTTTGGTGCTATTGCACCGCTTGTATCCATGTCGCTACGTTTATTTGGTAACATTACGGGTGGAACCATCATCATGATGCTGTTTTATTCATTTACTGGATATGTGGCAGGTTTTGTTCCTGTCATTGGTCAATTTGATTTCATAGGACCTCTTATTGGTCCATTCCTTCATGCCTACTTTGATTTATTTGTAGGATTTATCCAAATGTTTGTCTTCATCTCCTTCTTTAATCAGAGAATCTTGTCCAATCAATACCGCACCGACGTGATCTTCTTCTAAGTTAAGCACCATCCCAACCACATCATGAGGGAACA
>DAIDML010000214.1 GCA_027449005.1 Erysipelotrichaceae bacterium
ACTGAAAGAAGAAAGAAGCGAACATCATTGTTTGTCATTTTAAACCATGATTTCACAAGAGTGGGCAGTGGTTGATCAAGACCCATCAACACATCCACAAAGAAGTAGATCACCCCAAGCACATACACCCAGACCAAAGACGAAAAGACAAACACTGAAAAATCTCTTAAAAAGTGGCGTTGAGACTGAACTATGAATTGTTGATTTCGCTGTTTTTGCGAAAGCCGCGATCTGGACTTGTCCATAAAGCATCTCCTCCTTTCAGTCGACTCTTAATTGCCTTTGGAAAGGCAAACAAGACGATCAAAGCATTAAGCAACCAATAAATGAACGGATACCATGCTCCAAAGAAAAACAAGGAGCGAATATCATCATATTGCGAATCAATGTCAATTGAGACTAGCAATTGTATCATGGACAATAAAACTAGAAAGAATGAAGCAAAGGTTAACCAAATTAAACGATCAAACCATGTTGTGGCAAAGATCAAATAAAACACAGTGACAAAAATCCAAGAGAAAGACCAGAAGACACTTAAGAATTGCTCAATGAAGATCGGCCATAAACGGCGATGTTTATAACTAAACATGATCTTATAATGTCTCATTAAAACTTCTTGACCCCCCTGTGCCCAACGTATGCGTTGTCTCCAAATGCCTTTAATGGTTTCAGGCACAAGCATCCAACACAAGGCTTTGGGTTCATAGCGAATGTCCCAAAATTTCTCTTGAAGTTTCCACGAGACAGAAATATCTTCTGTAATCATATCACTGTCCCATAAGTTGACACTAAGTAGTGCTTTCTTTCGAAATGCTACAACCACTCCTGATACTGTCATGATTTTTCCCAAGATACGTTGTGCACGTTTAATGGCTCCTATGATGGAGGCATACTCTAAGATTTGAAGTTTAGCTAACAAAGTATCGCGATTTCGAATACGAGGATTGCCGGTAACTGCGCCTAATCGCTCTCCATGAAACATGAAATTATCAATTAAGTGATGAATCGCGTAGTCATCCAACACCGCATCTGAGTCCACACACACTAAGTATTCTGCTTTAGAAGCATGTGCAGCCACTTTTAACGCATTGGCTTTACCTCTGTTTTGTTTGATATCAATGATACGTAAGCGCTCAAAACGTTGAACCAAGGCATGTAAGATGTCACCGGTTTGATCTTTACTTCCATCATTAACCGCAATGATTTCAAAATCAGGATAAGGTAAACGATCCATCATGGTGATGGTTTCTTCGATGTTTTCAGCTTCGTTGTAGCAAGGAATCAACACGCTCACTTTAGGCCACTGGGTTGTTTTAAAGGTTTCTTCTTGATTCTTTTCTAATCGAGAACGAAACAAAAGAGCCCCACTGATCCAAACTAAGGACATGACTAGAGGATAAAAGAACACAAAGTTGGATAAGACATCGAGTAGTCTAAGTAGCATAAGTTTCCTTAAACACACAACATAAATAGGGATGTATGTCTTGAGTGTTTGAGAAACATTATACATGAACTAAAAATAAAGAAAAGAAATATAACTAAAAAAGTTGAACGAATATAATAATTGAAAAATCCATTGATTTTATTGAATGAATAGTGTCGAATATCAAAACAAAACAGAGGAAAGGCTAATGCGTTAAAAGTGGCTGCTCATGCTTCAAAAGCTGAGTATTTGGTGTGTGTGGATTCTTCACCACATCCACCAGTTCTTGTTCAGCTCCCCATGAGAAGTTA
>DAIDML010000215.1 GCA_027449005.1 Erysipelotrichaceae bacterium
CATGGGTTTTACTTATAATGTGGTCTTACCATTGATTATTACGACTAATCCTAATTATTTTGATTCGTATCAAAGATTGTTTCCTGAGCCAATGATTCCATTACTTTCAATGATCATTCTTGGGGTTTTCTTGTATCACATCACACGATTTGTTTTAGAGAATTTTAAGAAGTAATCGAATCGAGAGGTTTTACCTCAACAACAAAGAAGGCTTGCGCCTTCTTTTTAATCGATAAAGATTTTAACAACGTCTCCATCAGCGGATTCAACGTTTACAATTTCTCCGGTTGCTCCCTCTTCAATGGCGGCCATGATCATGTCGATATCGACCCCTTTCATGTCAATGGGATTACCATCGACTTTAAGTGAATTGGATAAGTTAAGCCCAGCCTTCACAAGAGAAGTAGGGACATTGATGCGAACCACATCTCCTTTAGCGCTATCAACGACGACACGTAGCATCTTGCGTCCACCTGCTGGATTGACGTTGATAACTGGTGGAGTTGGAGGAGTTGGAGCGTTTTGTAAGCCTAAGGCTTCAAGAAGTTTGAGTCCATCCTCGACACTGATGGTACCATCTTTAACCATTTGTAAGATTTGTTCTTTTGAGTTCATGTTTTTTCTCGCTTTCGTAGGTATTGTTTAGTGGTGAGATGATTTAAGAGTGATTGGGCATTCATATGAACTAGAGCCATCATGTTGAATCACTCCATCTTCGATCACAATAAGATGAGGCATCATCACAATAATGAAAGGTGTTTGTTTCTTGTGTTTCATGGTGTCCTCCATTATTGTGTTAATTGATCAACGACTTGATTAAGTGACACTTGATCATTGAAGTAGCGGTTAAGAATCACTGATCCATCTTCATAGACGATTAGATGGGGAAGTATTCTTTGGATGATGTTGGAAAAGATGTGCTTATTCACTTTCCTCACCTCCATTCTTTATTTTTTGATGAAAGCTAAAGCTTCTTCGACGCTCATTTCGCCAGCTTTGATTTTGGCTAAGATTTCTTCTTCATTCACTTTGGGTTTAGAAACGGGGAATCCCATTTTCGCAATGATTGCATCCAAGTTCTTTTTAACGGTTGGATAAGAAATTTCCAGTTCTTTTTCCATTTCCTTAATGTTGCCTTGAACCTTCACAAAGGTTTCCACAAAGTTTAATTCTTCCTTGGATAGATAACTGAATCGTGATAACGCAAACTCTCCAGTGATCTCGGTATTGCATGTGTGACAAGACAGCTTAGTGCATAAGAGTGAGCCACCACAAACAGGGCATGTGCCAAATACTTCTTTTTTCATATTTTGTTCCTCCTAGCGGATATCAATTAAAACGTAAGCATCATTGGACTTCACTTCGATGAGGGTGAATGGTTCACCTTTCTTCAGTTCAGCGAAGATGCCTTTGGTCATAGTGATGATGACCTCTTTGTTGTCTTTGAGGAAACGCTGAGTGTCTTCATCCATGTCTTTAATGAATTTAGATGTCCATAGACCGAATCGCACAAACGTCAGTGCTAATCCAAACCCTACGGATGGAAGGTTGATGTTTTTGTCTTCTGTTTTAATCATAATCTTGATTTTGCTTGCCATATCATCACCTCACCATTAATTTAACACGTT
>DAIDML010000216.1 GCA_027449005.1 Erysipelotrichaceae bacterium
CAAAACCAATCATGTTGCCACGCCATAAAGTGGCTTCTTCTTGGGTTTCTTCTCTAAACACATCAAGCAGTGCATATGCATCTGCTTTTTGTTTCTCATCAAGTGTCTCGATATAGGTTTGAACATCCATATTCATAGGGACAGTTTTTTGCATGATGTACCTCTTTTCTTAATTGCTTTGTTTATAAAACTATTTTAACCTAAATTCAAGCAAGGAACTACGAATATCATCATTTGTTCTTTACATCAATTTCACAAATAGGTACACTGTAACTAGTGTTGAAAGGATGGAGTCATGAAATCAAAGATTAAAGTTACTCAATATCGTACCGTTGTGATTCCTATCCTTGTCTCTTTTGTTTTGTTTTTTATCGTGGGAGATGCTGTGTTAAAAGGAATAGAAAATCATTTTATTCAGTATATGCGCGAACTCTCCATCAATTTAGGTAGAGGCTATTCTTATAGTATTGAGAAATCACTTGGAGCTGAGGCTATTTTTGAGTCCCTCATTGAAGATAAACTTTTGACTGCAAGTGAGATGACAGGAAACTATACTAACTTTACAGATAGAGAAGCATTGATTGATTACGCTTTAGCTTTGAGGGTGGATGAAATTAACCTTTATGATTCACAGGGTAATTTATTGATGAGTACTGATCCAAACTTCACGAACTGGAAACCCTTTCAAGGACATCCCATCTATGCTTTTATTCAAAGCAGTGATCGAGCCATGGTTGAGCCCATTCGTGAAAATGTAGTAACAAAGGTAAGATATAAATATGGCTATTATAAGTTAATTCAAGGAAACATCGTGCAGATTGGATTAAAAGCAGATCGTATAGAAGAAGTAACCGGTTCACTCAATCCTAGTCGAGCTCTTAATGATATTTTAAATAACAATTCAAACATTCAAGCAGCGTGTTATATCCCTTCTTCTTCCACAAACACCACATGTGTGAATGATTCAGATGATTTTGATGTGGATACATTGGTTTTTGATTTGCTTTATGTCAATAGCTCGCAAGTGGATGGTTATGTTTCAAAGTTTGATTCCTCTGTTTACGTCCTCTATGTTCCAGTGATGGTTCATAACCAGCGTGTAGGTACATTGTATCTTCATCATTACATGAGTGATCAAAATCTTGCGTTACGTGAGTTCACCAATCTTGGTGTTTCAGTTTTGGCCATCGTTTATGCTTTGATTGCTTATATCTTCATCCTTAACACACATAAAAACAAGCAACTGGGAGTTGTGGCCTATATGGATGAACTAACTCAACTTCCTAATGCTTCCTATTTACAGAATACCTTTGAAACATTCGCTTCACATCATGTAGACGGTAAGGCTGTAATCTTAGTTAACATCGAAGAATTTCGCACAATCAATGTTGCTTATGGGTATCAAGGTGGTGATGATATTTTAAAAGAATCAGCATCTCGATTAAGAAAATTAAGTGATCAACATCATCAATTGTTTCGATGGGAAGGGGATCGATTCATCTTTTTGGTTGATGAAGTAAAAAGAAAAGAAGATCTCATGAAGTTTAATCAAAGGATCATTCACCAGTTCAACGATGCATTCTCCATAGAAAACATCAAGAAAAATATTC
>DAIDML010000217.1 GCA_027449005.1 Erysipelotrichaceae bacterium
CTTGAATCCGCCATGGAGAGATTCCATATTGAGAAATCAGGTTTAGAATGGTATCTTGACTTACGTCGTTATGGTGGTGTTAAACACGCAGGATTTGGTCTTGGGTTTGAACGCTTCTTAATGTACATTACAGGTATGCAAAACATTAGAGATGTCGTGCCATTTGCACGTACTCCTAAGAATCTAGATTACTAAGGCAAGTCAATGGCTTGCCTTCTTTCTTGAAACAATGAAAGGGATGCTCTATAATCAAAACTATGAACTCACATGACATTATTCTTAAAGAAAAACAAGATGGAACACGCATTACCTTACATGATCTGCATCAAGTGTTATTAGCCATGATGAAAGATGTGGATGCGGTATTACGTAAACATCATTTACCTTATTTCCTCAATGGAGGAAGTGCTTTAGGTGCATATCGTCACCAAGGATTCATTCCTTGGGATGATGACATTGACATTGCGATGATGATGGATGACTTCTTAAGAGCAATTCCAATTCTTGAAGAAGAACTGAAAGATAAGTATGTGATTCACTGTTTTGAGACAAGAAACTGCTACAATGTCCTAATCCCAGGCATGAAGATTCGTCTTAAAGGAACACGCATTGAAGAAGTGAATGAACTCCTTTCAAATCAATGCAAAGACAGTGATGGAGTCTTCATTGATGTGTTTGTGTATTCTAAAGTGAATGCATCAAAACTGAAAGACTTACCACTGCGCTTACTCAATCAAGGCTTAATGCCCATCATTGTCTTCTTTGAAAACCATCATTTCAATCCAGTGTGGATTAAGAAATGGTTTAAGTGGAATGCTGCTGTGTATCATCGTCTAAACAAACATTCTAAACACATTGGATTTGACTTAACATGGACTTTTAAATCCGCATGGAGTCCATTTATCTTTAAAGAAGAAGATATTTTCCCTTTACAAGAAATGCTCTTTGAAGGAGAGAAGTTTTTTGTGGCCAAAAACATTGAAGCTTATTTAGCCACCGCTATCGCTCCAACATTCAAAGAACTCCCACCCCTTCACCAACGAAAACCAAAACATTTAAAGGACATTGAACTATAGATGAGAAGACGTCGTCGTCGCATTAACTTCCCAATCTTAATCCCACTTCTTGTGTTAGTGCTTGCGCTAGGTTACACGACGTGGTATTTCATGTGGGGAAAAACAAAGGCACAAGAAGTGGTGTGTGAACTTGATAGTTTCAAAGACATGGGTTGGTTAACGACCCCTGAAGAAGTGGTTATCGTCAATGACATGTTTGTGTATGGAGAAAACTTATCTTTCTTTCAAGACACGTATCGCTTAGACACTCAGGATGAATTTGTGGGGAAAACGCTCCGATTAACGAATTTATGCACTCAGGAGATTCGCGATTACATGATAGAAGATGCGGTTGATGGTCAAATTCCCATGGATGATTTACCTTTTGGTGTGTATGCTATGCAAGTGAACATTAATTTGCAACGGATGCAACTGGTCAGTAATCAACCAGTGAACCATATCTTTACAACAATTAATCGTCAAGAGAACACTAAGTCAATTCAAGTCATTTCACAGCCAAATGAAACAGAAGTGGTTGCACCAATATATCTAGAAGTAAAACCTATTGAACTTTCAGAAGAAGTGTATGATGTGGTCATTGATCCTGGCCATCGTCATGCGGATTTTGGTTGGGTGGATTTAGGCACACAAGCTTTTGGATTAGTTGAAGCAGAGGAGAATTATAAACTTGCTCTTGCGTTAAAAGAAGAACTGGAAGCGTTTGGGTTACGCGTGTTAATCCTTCGTGATGAATCAACAACCAATATCTATGGAGTAGGAGGGCGTTTGTTTAAAACATACGCATCACAAGCCAAGTATTACATCGAACTTCAAATGGTGGGTAACACTAACCCAAGTGTTCAAGGAACCCAAGTTATTTACTCATCGTATGCATCATCACGTTTAGGAGCAGCAATTCATCGACAACTCATTGAAAATACGTCTTTGGTCTCCACAAATAACCGTGGTCGTGGTAACATACAAGGGGTCTTACCTGCAGCATTGGCTCAGGGATTAGACAATCAAATGTATGATGGTCGGTACACGATTCGTGAAACAGGCGGGAAAGCCTT
>DAIDML010000218.1 GCA_027449005.1 Erysipelotrichaceae bacterium
AGTGAAGGGAACCCTCATTCGTGATGGGGTTGAATCCATCATCAACCCAGATGATCGTGCATCAGTCGAAAGTGCATTACGCATTAAAGATCAAATCCCAGGCACTCATGTTCGTGTAATCACCATGGGTCCTAAACAAGCTGTAGGCATGCTAAAAGAATTGTATGGTATGGGTGTGGATGACTGTGTGTTGGTCAATGATCCAATCTTCGCAGGTGCGGACACATGGGCAACTTCATTGACACTATCAAAAGCTATTTCGTTATATGAGTTTGATTTGATCATTGCGGGACGTCAAGCCATTGATGGTGATACTGCTCAGGTTGGACCTCAAGTGGCTGAATTCCTTAATGTTCCACAAGTCACCTACGTTGCTCGTGTTGAAGATGTGAATGAATCCAATATTACTGTGGTGAAGTCTTATGAAGATATGGAAGAAAAGATTCGTGTCAGTTTCCCATGTCTTATTACTACCTTAGCGGATCAAATTAAGGCTCGATTAGGCAACTTTAAACTTGTTTGGAACAGTGATGAAAAGTCCATTCCTATCTTAACTGCAACGGATTTAAAAGCAGAACCTCATGAAGTAGGATTAAGAGGATCACTCACTCAAGTTAAGAAGACCTTCGTTAAGAGCGTAAGCCAGAAAGGACAAATGATTAAAGATGATTTAGATCTTGCTGCTAAGACCATTGCAGACATCATTCATCAAAACAATCATGCATAACACTATGAACGTAAAAGATATCTTTGTTTACATTGAAGTCCGTGAAGATCATGCTATTGATGCTGGATTTCAATTGCTCTCTCTTTCTCAAACTTTAAAAGAACAATACGCTGCTAAAGGCATTGCTCAAGATGTTGTCGCGGTTATCTGCGGTCACAATGTGGATAAACACATTGCTGATTGCCATAAGTATGGAGCAGATAAGGTGATTGTTGTTGATCATGAAGTCTTGCGTTTTCCAACCACTGAAGCGATTACGAGCGCACTTGCTAAAGTGATTGAAACATATCATCCAGAATGCTTCCTTGTTGGCGCAACAGTTGTGGGGCGTGACATCGCTCCACGTGTTGCTGCTAGAGTAGGCACAGGACTTACAGCGGATGCAACTCACTTAGAAGTTGATCCAAGTGAAGACTCACGTTTACTACTTATGACGCGACCTGCCTTTGGTGGAAACTTGTATGGAACGATTATCTGTCCATTCTCTTATCCTCAAATGTCATCGATTCGTCCTGAAGTGTTTGTCAAAGTTGTTTATGATAAACCATTGGCTGATCCAATTCGCATCGACTTTGATTTTAAACCAACGCATAAGATTGAAGTGCTTGAACGCCTAGTGAAACATAAAGAAGGTGCTGATCTTAAGAGTGCACACTTAATTGTTGCGGGTGGTCGTAGCATGGTGAATCACATTGAGAAACTCCAAACCTTTGCAACTAAGATTGATGCCTCATTTGCTGCTTCACGTGGTTTAGTTGAAAGTGGAAAAGTGGGTAAAGACATTCAAGTGGGTCAAACCGGTGTGAGTGTTCGTCCTGCTCTTTACATTGCTTGTGGTATCTCTGGTGCTGCTCAACATACTGCTGGTATGGAGAATGCACAAACCATCATTGCGATTAACACTGATCCTGAAGCCTCCATCTTCCAATTCTCTCACTTAGGTGTTGTTGGAGATGCCATTGAAGTCTTAAAACGAGTAGAAATGTATTTATAGTAATAAAACGCCCTTTTTAAGGGCGTTTTTTTGTTTGGATGTAATTCTTCCATGATTTTCAGTTATAATTAAATAAACAATGGATTTATCGTCAATTGAACAGAGGAAATTGTATGAATCATGAACTCTATGCGGGTGTGTTGAATCAAATGCCTTTTGGGGTAGGCATATTTCAATTAAGCAAAAATCAAGAATGGGTCTTAATTCAAACCAATCTAGGGTTTGATCATCTCTTTCGAGACAGTCAAGTGAAGATTGATTCAATGACGTTAAGTGAGTTGTTCTTCACTCACTTGGGTTTATCACAAGCCATTGAACCTGCACAGTGGAAGATTAATGATACTCAATCCTTTGAATTTATGCTTAGAGCTAAAGATACCTTTTTAGAGTGCATTAAAATCAACACACACTCATTACTAGTGAAGATTCATGATCACACAGCACTGAAGTCACAACAGCAATTCAGAATCTATGAACAAGTGGTTTCACGTCAGATGAGCATCAATCATATCTTGCATTTAAACATTGAACAACCCACGTATTACCTTCAACATGTTCTTAAGTATACATTAAGTATGATGAACGCTACTGTGGCTGTCGTCTTGTTTTATACTCAAGAAGAAGACATGGTTTTGTCTGCTCATGATGTTCAATTTGAACCATCAACCCTCAAGCAAATCCTCAGTTCACTTCAAACGATGAAAGGTCATTTTTCTCATCAAAGTCCAAGTGTTTTTGAGTCTTCCTTAACCTTGTTTGAAAGTAGGTTCTGTCAAGAAACATGCTTTAATGGTGTCATTGTTCCTATCTTGGTGGAAGGAAGAAAAGAAGCGGATGTGTTACTTTTTAATAAAGAAGATGGATTCAGTGAGTTTGATGCTAAGCAATTGGGAATCGTGTTGAAGTCAGCATGGTACTTAAAAGGAATGAAAGAAAAAATCCTTCAACTCCATCTTGAACAAGTTAAACTCAATCAAATCTTTGATCAAGTTCCTTTGTACATTTGTGAGTTTGACGAACATGCGATACTTAAGTATGCGAATAAGAAGTACAGTGAGCATGTTGGATTACCTATCCATGCCATGCTTGGTCGTCCTTTCACAGATTTCATACATGAAGATGAAAGGGAAGATATCCTTGCTAACATTAGCAAACTGAGTAAGAATGACCCAATCATTGAATACACCCATCAAAGCCGTTTGCCACATCAAGCGAAATGGATTGATTGGATGGATATGGCCATTTTTAATGAGTTGGGACACATTCATACGTATTACTCTTTAGGACTTGATGTGAGTGATAAAAAACAGTTTGAACTTCAGCAAAAAGAAGAGCTTTCCATGCTTCGATCACTCATCAATTCGCATAAAGCCATCATGTATTTTATTGATGCTCAAAGTGGACAACTGATGTATGCCAATCAATCTGCCTGTGATTTCTATGGGTATTCAAGAGATGAAATGCTTCAATTGAGAATTCATGATATCAACATGCTATCAAGTCAAGAAGTTGATACATTAATTTTGGAAGTGAAGAAAGAATCTCAAGAGTTTATCGCCTTACCTCATCGAAAAAAGAATGGTGAAATCCGAGTGATGCATGTCTACAGTACGCCTGTCATGTTTACCAATCAAACATTATTGTATGTGGTTTCTTTTGATGAGACGGATAAAGAAGTTGCGATGGATGAAGTAAGTTATTTAACTCATCATGACTTCTTAACTCAATTGCACAATCGTCGTCATTTGGATGAAACCTATCGAGCCAATTGTAAAACGAGTTATCCTTTTGGCCTTATTTTAGGAGATATTAATGGTTTAAAACTGGTGAATGATCACTATGGACACCATGTCGGTGATATGATGATCAAAGAAGCAGCCAAAAGAATCAAAGCACTTCTACCTAAAGTGGAGGTGTTTGCTCGAATTGGTGGCGATGAGTTTGCGATACTGATTCGTCACTGCACATTGCATCAACTTCAAACACTCTGCGATGATTTAGAGAAAAAACTTGAAATGAATGTTGAACATCAGGGTCTCAGCCTTTATCTTTCACTCTCGTTTGGATATGCTATCCAAAAAGGATCACAATGCTGAATTATCTCAATTGCTCAAAGAAGCAGAATCCATTTTATCTGAGCGAAAGACATTTGACATGCAATCCTCTCGTAGTCACATCGTCAATGCGATGATGAGTACACTGTTTCAAAAATCAGAACGTGAGCAAAACCATTCTATACGAGTGGCAGAGTACAGTGTGGCTATAGCCAATAAGATGGGGATGAGTAAAGAGAAAATCAATAAACTTAACATTGCAGCAACACTTCATGATATAGGTAAGATTATCATTGATGAGCAAGTGTTAAACAAAACAGATCGACTCACAGTGAATGAATGGAAACTCATGCGAGAACATCCTACCAAGGGGGCAAACATCTTAAAAGACATTGAGGAGTACAAAGAAATTGCTCATGTTGTGGAAGCTCATCATGAACGTTATGATGGTTTAGGATATCCTTATGGATTAAAGGAAGATGACATTCCTTTAGCAGCAAGAATCATTGCGGTTGCAGATGCCTATGATGCGATGACCCAGTTTAGAACCTACCGCAATGCGATAAGTCCACTCGAAGCCATTGAAGAACTGTTAAAGGGTAAGGGTACCCAGTTTGATGCTCAGATAGTGGACGTATTTGTTGAGATACTGTTAAAAGAAAAAATCTAAGGACGGTTAAATCCTTAGATTTTCATTTGCTATTTAACCTTGCATGGAAGCGATAAACCAAATGTGCTTCTCATACTTCGCAATTTCATCTTCCATTGTTGCCACAACAGTGAAATCACTTGCTTCATCAGCTTCTTTTCGTATTTGAGTGGCTAATGCGATCAAAGCGGTGAAGTCTTCTTTCATAATGGCTAACATTTCACTGGTCGAGAAAGATTTGTTTTCAAGTTCCTTGACAGTCGATAATGCAAGAATATCTTTTAAACTACCTACTGGAAATGATCCTCTCATTTTAATTAGTTCAGCTACCGCATCATAGGATTCAAAGAATCCTTCATAAGCTGATTCTGAGAACTGGTGTAAAGGGATAAATTGTGGTCCTACCACATTCCAGTGTAAGTTGTGAAACTTAACATTAAGGACGGCTAGGTTGGCGACGTATTGATTCATTGTATTAATCATTGTATAGCTCCTTTCATCACAGGGTGTCTGTGATTTATTTCATTGATTTTTGAGTACACTCTTCACATGTACCATAGAAATACACATCTTTACTTTCTACTTTGAAGTGATTCAATCCTGCAACTTTCATTAAAGATAAATCAACTTCAAAATTAAAGATCTGTTGACATACTTGACACTTGAAGTGTCCATGTTCACTTATGGCTCCATCATATCTGGCTTCATTGTGACCTATGGTAATCTTACGAATCAATGATGATTCCAACAACACATCAATCGTGTTGTACACGGTCATCTTAGATACAGTAGGGAAATCCTCTAATAAGTGTTGATAGATTTCGTCGGCTGTAGGATGTTTGTTAGGTTCGCTTAAACACTCCAAGATTCGAATTCGATAACTTGAAGGTTGGACACCATGATCAATTAAGATGTTTTTAATGTGTTCGCGTGTTGTTTTCATAATTGTATCGATTACAAAACTATAATAAATCAAATATTTGATTCTGTCAATAACCATGCTTCTTTGATATCGCTGAGTAGAATGGTGTGTGGACGTCTATTCTTAAAGAGTGTGATGTGTTCAAATCCAATGGATTCTAGCATGGTCAGTGCTTTCTCATAGTGTTGTGCAATTCTTTCAGGAAAATGAGCATCTGATCCTAACGTGATGACTCGTCCTCCTAATTCATAATACCATTTAAGGATTTGAGGATGAGGAAAAGCATGGTTAAACGGATCATTGTAACCTGATGTGTTGATTTCAAGTCCTTTGTTTTTTCGTATGATGATTTTAAGTAGATAAATGATGTCTTCTTCAACTTCAGAAAGTTGGACACTTTGTAAACTTGGCTCATATCGCTTCACAATGTCTAGATGTCCCACCACATCGTATTCATCCATCATATCAAGACAGAAAGCAAACTCTTTAAGATAGGCTTGATAAGCCTGGAAAGGGGTTAGTCCTTGATAGAAGTCTTGTGTATAAAGATCCTTTTTATGAGTGGTGTGCATGCTTGCGATCACAAAATCAAAGTTTTCCTGTTGAATGATTTGTTCGGATTCTTCAAGCACATGAGGTTGAACACCACATTCTAATCCAATATAAATGTTGATGTGATCTTTATATTTAAGCTGAGCTTGCCTAATGGCTGCTTTTCTTTGAACATGATCTAACGCAAAAGTAAAACGTTTGTCTTGATAATCCAAATCCAAATGATCGGTGATGGTGTAATGCTTGATCCCTTGTGAAATCGCTGCTTCAATCATGGTGTCTATTGGAACAAAACAATCCTCGCTAAAATCAGTGTGATTATGTGAATCAATCATGTGTTGTCTCCTTGCATTGTGTCTTTGGTTTCATTATACTATAAACAAGCGAAAGGATGATGTGACTCATGAACTATACGTCTATTCATCATCATGGTTGGTTCCCATCCAGTCTTGCCTAAGGCAAGCTTTTTGCGCTTGATCAACTCTTAACCACCGTTGCCGATTGCGCAACGGTTTTTTTTATTTAGAAAGTGAGAAACAAACATGACTCAACGACAACCCCTAGCCCAAGGCATGTCCATTAAAGGAAAAGAAATCTATTCCAAAGAGGATGCTCTCATTTACACCACCCTCAAATGCTTTGATTCATATGGGTATGATGTGATTGAACCACCCAGCATTGAATACTATGATGTGATGAAATCCAGTGGTAAGCAAGCCCAACAAAACATGATTAAATTCATTGATCCCTTTGGAGACATCATGGTCCTTCAAGCTGATCCCACCATGTCTTTAGCTCATTACATGAGTAAACAATCAGAATCATCACTACGTAAGTTTGCGATGGTTTCCTCAGTGCATCGAGCGTATACACTTCAATCAAAACGTCATGAGCACTTCAAACAAGTCGGTATCGAGGTGTTTTATGATCAAGGCAACTATGATGAAGAAGTGTGTGAATTGGCTTTAAAGGCATTAGAACTGGCTCAAATCAAGGATGTAGTCATTGAGCTAGGGCATGTGATGTTTATGCCTTCTTTACTGCAAACATTAAGAGTGCCTTCATTGCTCCTTGAACAGATCCTTCCACTCATTCAAGCGAAAGACATGCCACTTTTAGAAGCGTCCATGATTGATTTGCCTTTGCAAGTACAAATCATCATTAAAAAAGCCATGACATGGTTTGGTCCAGTTGAGGATGTGGTGGATAAAATCACATCTGAGATGAATGATCCATCATTACTAGGGATCGTGGATGAGTTGAACCAACTATCCAACTATCTTAAACAGCTTAATCCTAAGATAAATCTTATTCTGGATTTCACAACTCAGAAATCATTGTCTTATTATCAAGGATTAACCATCACAGCATACAGTCCACACAGCGCACAACCACTGTTAAGTGGAGGACGATACGTGTATAAGGAAGAAGAGTCTAGTCCATCCATGACCGCCATTGGATTTGGTTTAAATGTTGCATTATGTGCTAAACTTTCAACCATCCAACCAACCAAAATGTCAACCATTGCGATCATCACAACACCAGAAAAGAAGCTACAAGCTCTATTTAAAGCCAATGAGTATCGAACTTTGGGTAATCGTGTTCATGTGCTGTTTGATGAAGATGAAGTTAAAACCACTGACTATGATCAAATGATCGTGATCGATAAGGAGCAAGCATGATTACCATTGCCTTAGCGAAAGGTCGCTTAGCGACCAAAGGACTAGAAAGACTCATTCAATCAGGAATCACCTTCAGTGAGTATGATGAGAAATCACGAAAACTCATCTTTGAAAGTGATGATAAGCAAGCTCGTATCGTGTTTGTGAAAGCCATGGATGTCCCTACTTATGTGTCATTAGGGATTGCTGATGTGGGAATTGTAGGTAAAGATGTCTTATTGGAAAGTGATGGTGTGGTTAATGAACTTGCAGACTTAAAGTTTGGAGCATGTCGTCTATGTGTGTGTGGGTTAAAACCATTACCTACTGATCATAAACCTATCATAGCAACCAAATATCCACGCGTAAGTGAGCGCTACTTTAACGCTCATGGGATTGATGTGGATATCATTAAGTTGGAAGGCAGTGTTGAATTAGCTCCATTACTCCAACTTGCAGATGGGATTGTGGATATTGTGGAGAGTGGATTAACCCTTAAAGAAAACAATCTCAATGTCTACACCACCATTACCACTTCAAGTGCTCGCTTAATTGTCAATCCTCGCTCCTACAAGATTAAATTAAAAGCAATCCAACCTATCATTGAAGCCATCAATCAAGGAGAAAGTGTATGAAGATTCTCGATGTCAAAGACTACAACCCTATTTCATCTCCTTCATTCATGTTTGATGATGAAATTGAATCACAAGTGAAAGCTATTTTAAAAGAAGTGTTTGAAAATCAAGATCAAGCCTGCATTGATGCAACCTTAAAGTTTGATCGTGTGAAGATGAACTCATTTAAAATGAAACCAGAAGTCTTAAAACAATGTTTTGAAAAAGCTGATCCTGCTCTCATTGAAGCCCTTACCTTAGCAAAAAAGAGAATTGAAGCGTATCATGCTCATCAAGTGGAAGCATCATGGGAAGTGGTGGATGAAGAAGGGGTTCGATATGGCCAAAAAGTAACCCCCATTGAGCGTGTTGGTATTTATGTTCCAGGAGGGAAAGCCAGTTATCCAAGCACAGTACTCATGAATGTGATTCCTGCCCAGTTAGCCAAAGTGAAAGAAATTGTGATTGTATCTTCCCCTAATGAGTTAGGTGAAGTAGCAGAGAGTGTGAGTGTTGCGGCAACCTTATGTGGCATCAGTGAGGTGTATGCGATTGGTGGAGCACAAGCCATTGGTGCGTTGGCCTTTGGTACCAAGGAAATCAAGAAAGTCGATAAGATTGTGGGACCTGGTAATGCTTACGTTGCGAAAGCGAAGCAATTGGTGTATGGCCACGTCGGTATTGATATGATTGCTGGTCCTTCTGAGGTGTTGATTGTGGCAGATGAAAGTGCGAATCCATCTTGGGTGGCGGCAGACATGTTAGCTCAACTTGAACATGACACCATGGCCAGTGCAGTGGTCTTAAGCACCAATCTTGGTGTACTTAACCAAGTGAAAGAAGCCTTTGAGAAACAAATACAAACGTTGCCTCGTCAAGCGATTCTATCCCAATCCAAAGAGAATGCGATAGGATATCTTGCCTCAAATCAGGAAGAACTCATTAACATGATGAACACCTTAGCCAGTGAGCATTTAGAGCTGCATGTGAGTGATCCTGAAGCACTGCTTCAAAAGGTAAAACACGCAGGATCCATCTTCATTGGATCATATGGAGCAGAAGTCTTTGGGGATTATCTTGCTGGGGTGAATCATACTTTGCCTACCTCTCAGACGGCTCGTTTTGCGAGTGCTTTAGGAGTTTACGACTTCATTAAACGGAGCGCAACCTTGATGTATCCTAAAGAAACCATGAAAAAACATGCCCCCTATGTGAATGCCTTAGCCACGTTTGAAGGGTTATCGGCCCATGGGGCAGCCGCAATGATACGATTAAAGGAGGAGAATGATGAGTAAACTGCAAGCCTATCAAGAAAAGAATACGCAAGGACGTGTCCGCTTGCATGCGAATGAATCGCCATATCATAACTTTCCTTTGATTTTAGAAACAACCCAATCCAAGCTTCAATCAATACGAATCAATGATTATCCTTCACTTAATGCCGATAAACTCAAAGAGAAGTTAGCTTCTTATTATAACGTTAAACCAAGTGAATTGTTGTTTGGTAATGGCTCAGATGAATTGATTACCATGGTCATGCAACGCTATCTTCAAGCGAATGATGTGGTGGTAACGCATGCTCCATCCTTCTCTCAATACGCTTGGAATGCGACGTTGTTAAAAGCACAACTCATTGAAGTTCACGATAAAGCGAATTATGAGATAGACATTGATGGTTTAATTACAGCAGCCAATGATTCAAACGCCAAACTACTCATTTTATGCACACCAAACAATCCTACAGGTGCTTTGATTCAAGAAAAGGATATGGTAAAAATCATGGAATCCACATCATGCATGGTGATGGTGGATGAAGCGTATGTGGACTTTGTGGATCAAGATTATCAAGCCATGGTGTTAAGTTCAAACAGAATGATCAGTTTAAGAACTTTTTCTAAAGCATTTGGATGTGCTGGATTACGTTTTGGGGTAGCCATATCCCAAGTTGAAATCGTTGCTTTCCTTAATCAAGGACGACAACCGTATAATGTTAATGTGTTAACCCAGTTCTTCATTGAAACTTTACTCGATCATATCCCTCTCATCGAAAGACAAGTTCAAACCATGCTCATCAATAAAGCACGAATTCATGA
>DAIDML010000219.1 GCA_027449005.1 Erysipelotrichaceae bacterium
TTTAAAATCACGTACAATCACACTTACTTACGCTGATCGCACCATTGATTTAACTACCCTTATTGGACAAACACGTGATTTTAAATCATTCACATGAATGTTGGTATTGATGAGTCCTGCAGGATCAAAGGCACTGATTCGACCAACTACTGCTGGAGATGCAGCGAGTGTGGTGGCAAAGTTCACATTGGTCAAGCCTAGTCTTTGCATCCATTCCATGAACTGTGACAGTGATTGATTCACCCAGTTTGGAATCGTAATGACGTTAGGATCCGCTGTTGTGACTGTTTGACACACGACATTTGATCGTTCGTTTAAGAAGTATTCGTAAGCATAATAAGTGCATACTTCAATGTTGCCTTGGGCATAATTGGTCAAAGGAATTTGAATTGTCGGGGTGTTAGACACAAACTGTTGTGCTTCACCATTGATGACCACCCGTGCGACATACACGATGGGACCACGAATCCAAGAATAAGAGAAGAGTCGTGTGCCTGTTGCACGAGCTTGTCGTGTTGGAGTTATGAGCTCCATTTCATACTCTACAGGTTCACGTTGAGTTGCAAGTTCATCTGGATATGCAGGGACTTGAATGGTGATTGTTTGAGAGGCAACGGTTCCATTCACAGAAGAAGTGAATGCTCCCATGTTGGAAGGAGTAGGGAATGGCACAGGAATGGTTCCTGTTCCACCACTCTTAATGAGTCCTGAAGTGATAAACGAAGGGTCTAAATCAGGAAGAGGTGTTAAATAAGGTTGTGGACCTAAAATGTGGGTAATTGGAACCACAGTGGAGGGTTGTCTTAATGCCGGGTATGTGCTTTGCACCTTAGCCACTGAATCAATCAGTAAATTCATGATTCGTCCACGATAG
The DNA here is from genome assembly GCA_027449005.1 of Erysipelotrichaceae bacterium. GTDB lineage: Bacteria > Bacillota_I > Bacilli_A > Erysipelotrichales > Erysipelotrichaceae > UBA6182. The sequence goes on from DAIDML010000219.1 coordinate 875, forward strand.
TTTTGAGAGTTAATTGCGTTGGTGATATAAGTGTTTAAATCTTTCTCGGCTTTATCAAATCCAATCCACACGGTTGCTACATATTTGGTGTTACCTACCACAATCCAATGCTCTTTTGCAGAGCCATCAGGAATTCCAAACTGAGCTCCTTCTGGACCATAGTTGGTTGTTCCAGACTTTCCATAGGTCACAAATGCATTTCTTCTAAACTGAGCTAATCCATTGGAATATCCACCATAAATGGCATCTCTCATCAAATCTAACGTCAAATAAGAAGCAGCAGAAGAGAGTACACGTGTAGAAGCATATTGTGGAACAAGTGGATCTGATCCGTCTTTAAATTCAATTCGTGATACAGTATGCGGTTGAATGTATTGACCATCATTAAAGATAGCTCCATAAGCTGCATTCAGCTGCATTGGAGAAGCGACGAAGTTCGAACCACCAAACGCAAAACCTAAATCAAACAAACGAGAAGTCGTTGAAATACCGAGTGAATTAATGTAATCAACCACTCGTGAAATACCAATGGTTCCTACGGTTCTTTCAAGGTATTGGTACGCAGGAATGTTCATGGAGTTACCAAACGCTGATTTGATGGTCATTTCACCACGATAGCGACGGTCAAAGTTACGAAGAATAAAATTAGTTCCTGAAATCATAATCGGTTCATCTTTGGTAACTTCAGATGTGGATACATTGAGATGTTCGAAGGCGAGTGGGTAAGTCAAGATTCCTTTGGCAGTTGAACCGATTTGATTGCGCTGTTCAAGTGCACGGTTGTGTAATCTCTCACCATCGTAATTGCGACCACCCATGATACCTACAACTTGTCCTGTAGTATGGTCCATGACCACGCCAGCCACTTGAAGTAAATCGTGAATGTATTCAAAATTGACGTTACCATTTTGAATATCATCGATTTGTTGTTGAATCACAGGTTGCATGTAAGTGTAGATATTCATTGGTGTGGTGTAAGGATCACGACCTGTTAATCCGATAACTTCTTTCACCACCGCATCAATATAAGCTTGGTAAGGTCGACCCTCAATAGTCGTACGTCCAGCCAATAAGTTTTCTAATGGAATGCTTCGTGCTTCTTGATATTCAGCATCACTGATATATCCATGACGACGCATTTGAAATAATACATCATTACGACGGCTGGTTGCTGCTTCAAGATTGTTGTAAGCATTGAATGTAGTCGGAGCGTTAATGACCCCTGCTAAATAGGCAGCTTCTGATAAAGAAAGTTCTTGGGTATCTTTACCAAAGTAATATTGTGCGGCTGTTTGAATGCCACGAGAAGAAGGGACACCATAATTAATACGATTGACATAAAGTTCAAAAATACGGCGTTTAGATATGTTTTCTTCTGTTTCCAAAGCCAATGCAATTTCTTGCATTTTTCGCTCAATGGTCGTTGGAGCTAAAGCATCTTCCGTTTCAAAATAAGTTCCTTTAACCAGCTGCATGGTGAGTGTTGAACCACCACCCGCTGAGAAACCTGAATATCCAGTAAGGATTCCTCTTAAGTTACCTAACAATGCGACCGCAAAACGAGGAATATCAAATCCGTTATGAGTGAAGAATCGAGAATCTTCAATGGCCACAAAAGCATCAACGACGGTTTGTGGTATTTGATCAAAGGTGATATTCTCTCTTAAATGAAACCCAATATCCGCAATCAAAGTGCCATCAATATCGTAGATTTTACTTGATTCACTAGGATTGAAGTTTTCAACCTCAAAGTTTGGTTTATCTTCTAGCATGGAAGAAACAACCAAAATGGTCATGCCACTTCCTGCAAGCATCACCGCAACGATCATGGTGAACACAAATGAAATCAGTGTGATAATCACATGTTTCTTTGGTTTTTTTGTTTTAACTGTTTTTTTATTTTTCATACTTCTCCTTTATCCACTGATGAACATGTGGAAGATAATGAAGGGGAGGTGTAAACCCATGTTGTATTATAGCACATTCTGATTGAAACCATGATAGAGGGATTGATCGTCTCTGTGTTGATTTCATTTCTTGATCAAACTTATCAAAAGGAACAAAGAAGGTGACATCGTGTTTGACAAAACGGATGATGAGAAAGGCACATCCCATATGTTTAACAATGTCTCTCAAATGATCAATTTGATGTTGGTGAATGCGTTGAAGTGAAAAGCGCTGTTGATCAGTGACTTCTTTTGCTTCAAAATCAAAATAGACCCCTTGTGTCACTCCATTGTAGTCAGTGGTTGAGGGTGTCTTATAATATGCTTCCACGATTTTGGCTTGATTACGTGAAGGATACGACACAGAGACAACTTGAACTGGAGTGGGTTTTTTATGAACATTCGCAAGTTCATGGATGCGATAATATTCATTGGTTAGATTCAAATCGTCTTCTAAAGACATTCCTCGATTTCGAGTAGAAATGCCCTTTTGATCAGAAGTCTTTTTCTTGGTCGGATATTGAATCATGCAAACATTATACCAAATCTAATTAGTTTGTCTCAATATTCAGGATGACTTGCATAAAATAACGTAATTTGACATAATTAGCAAAGGGGTGCAACCATGAATGATAAATTGAAACAAAATCCTGAATCGATCCTTAATAAACGCTTTAATGTTGATTTCAAGGGGTATTCACCTCTTGAAGTGGATAGTTTTCTTGATGATATCATGCATGATTATGCTCATTATGAATCAATGATTGCTTCCTTGGTGAGACAAGTAGAAAAACTTGAAGAGAGTTTACATTCTTATCAAACAAAACTACTTGAAGCTAACACATCGTTAGCTGCACTCAAAGACAATGAAAGTGCACCACAAAGTGATGTACTTAAGCGTCTAGCACGACTTGAAGCACTCTTAGAAAAAAAGTAAACAACATCTGACATCCGGACAATCGCTGCCTTAGGGTAGAGGAAAGTCCATGCTCGCACCATCTGTGATGATGGTAGTGATTGTGCTAAACGAAACCATAAGTTTAGGCAGAGACATCTGACGGCTGGTGAGGCTTCTAAGTGGAAACATATGAAGCTAGCCTTTAAAAGTGCCACAGTGACGTAGTCCTTAAAGAAATTTAGGGAGTGGAACGGGTAAACCCCACAAGCGAGAAACCCAAATTTGGTAGGGGAACTTTCAATCACAAAACGAAGTGAGCGAGAGACACAATGTGTAGATAAATGATTGTCCATGCGCAAGCATGACAGAACATGGCTTATAGGATGTCAGTCCTTTTTTTAGAAGTGTGGGGATGGAAAGGTGAATCGATGGATCGTATTGCTTCAATCATCAAACATCAACGTGAACTTCTAGGGCTATCCCTAGAGGATTTAAGTGTGAAAACAAAGCTTACTCTTAATCAGCTTGAAGCCCTTGAACAAGGAAACATTGACTTTTTTAAAGATGATATCTCGTATTTACCCTTTATTATTCGCTTTGTTGCGACCAATTTAGATTTAGAGTATGCCAATTTTAAAGAGGATGTGGATCAAATCATTGCATCCTATCATTCAACTCAAGCGTTTAAAAAGATTCAAGAAAGAGATGAACTTCATCGCTCGATTAAGCAAAAAGCAAACAAATTAGGCCTTAAAAAGAAAACTAACATTGATTATACTTTTGTCTCACTGATGGTTCTGCTCAGTGTTTTAGTCTTTGCACTGATCTTTACCTTTTTTACAGTGATTTTACCTCGATTAACTCAAAACAATGATGATTCAAACACCATTGTTGAATTACCTGAAAATCCAGAAGATGATGACACTGAAACACCGACAGATCCTGTGGATGAGCAAGTGGTTTTAATCATTAACGAGTCGACATTCAATTCTTATACCATTACTGATTTTGACGAAACCAAAAGTGTGATCTTCAAAGTTGTTCCACAGAATAGACCTTCATGGATTCGCTTCATTCTTAATAACACCATATTAACACTACCAGCCACAGCGACTTATCCTATTAATCAAGAAATCATTTATGAAATGATTCCTACCGCCAATGATGAAGTGAGTATTCGCTTAGGGGACATGGTTGGAGGCAACATCCTTATCTTAGTCAATGATCAACCCATCACACTGAATCCACGATTTGACTCGCGAGCCAGTAACAATGGATCTGCAGGATCTTTAACCTTTAGGTTTATAGGAGAATAACCATGAATCTGCCTAACAAATTAAGTTTATTCAGAATGGGATTGATTCCATTGATTGTGTTAATCAAAGTATTTCCATACGCACAATACAATATCGTAGTTCCTGTGTATGATTTCAACGGATTTTCTTTGTCACTGCTTAACATCGTCATTTTAATCTTGTTTGTCATTGCATCCATCACTGATTTTGTGGATGGGTATATCGCACGAAAATACAAACTCATCACAACCTTTGGTAAGTTTATTGATCCCATTGCGGATAAACTCTTAGTCACAACCATGTTTATCATGTTTGCGGTGGATGGAATTGTTCCACTTGTGGTGGTTCTCATTATGTTATGGCGTGACATTCTTGTGGATGGATTACGCATGATTGCATCCAGTGAAGGCATTGTTATGGCAGCAGGCTATTTGGGCAAACTTAAAACAGTACTGCAAATGCTTGCGATTATCGCCATCTTACTTAATAACTTACCATTTGAAATGATTTCATTTCCAATGGCCGATTTCCTTTTATGGTTTGCCTTAGTGGCTTCAGTGCTTTCAGGTGTTTCCTACTTCATTCAAGGGAAAGCAGTGTTACTTAAATCAAAATAATGACATCACTTCATCAACTTTGTCTTGATCATAATGTATCCCTTGCGTGTGCTGAAAGCATGAGTGGGGGAGCTTTTAGTGCTTCCATTACCGCAATGGAAAACGCTTCGCACTATTTTCGAGGTGGTATTGTCAGTTATTCAACCCAAAGTAAGATCGATCTTCTTGATGTTTCACCCCAACTCATTGAATCCTATGGTGTCTATTCTCATGAATGTGTTAAAGCAATGGCATTAGGGGTAAGAAAAGCATTCAATGCTGATTTGTGTGTTGCGATCAGTGGTGAAGCTGGAAGTCAGCACAATTCTTTAGACCAACTTCATGTTGTGTACTCTTGCATCTTATTTCATGATAAAATTGAAACGTTTAAGGATTCTATGGATGGAAATCGTAATGATATAATAAAGAAGAGTGTTGAGATGCTTCACCAACGTTGCATTTCACTGATAGAAAGAGGCACTTATGGCAAAGAATGATAACGCATTAGAAGAAACCCTACGGGCGATAGAAAAACAATATGGTAAAGGTTCGATCATGAAACTAGGTGATCGTGCTACGGTTGAAGTGGATTCTATTTCAAGTGGATCTTTATCCATTGACATGGCACTAGGAGTAGGGGGATATCCAAAAGGACGAATCATTGAAATCTATGGACCTGAATCCAGTGGTAAAACCACCCTTGCGCTTCATGCGATTGCGGAAGTTCAAAAGCGTGGTGGTAAGGCTGCATTCATTGATGCGGAAAATGCCATTGATCCAACCTATGCAAGAAATCTTGGAGTCATGATTGATGACTTGATTCTTTCTCAACCTGATTCAGGTGAACAAGCCTTGGAAATCACAGAAATGCTCATTAAATCAGAAGCATTTGATCTTATTGTCATTGACTCAGTAGCAGCTCTGGTTCCTCAGGCAGAACTGGATGGTGAAATGAGCGATGCTCATGTGGGTCTTCAAGCTCGACTTATGTCTAAAGCAATGAGAAAACTCGCAGGACACATGAATCGCTCCAGTACCACTGTCATCTTCATTAATCAGCTTCGTGAGAAGATTGGAATCATGTTCGGTAACCCTGAAACCACACCAGGGGGTAAAGCATTGAAATTCTATGCTTCCATTCGTATTGATGTCAGAAAGAGTGAAGCCATTAAACAAGGCACTGAAATTCAAGGGAATAAAGTCAACGTGAAGGTGGTTAAAAACAAAGTTGCTCCTCCATTTAAAACAGCCGTGATTGAAATCATTTATGGTGAAGGGATTTCTAAAACGGGTGAATTAATTGACATTGGGGTTGAACATGACATCATTGCGAAAGCAGGAGCATGGTTCTCTTACAAAGGAGAAAAGATTGGTCAAGGACGTGAATCTGTTCGCCAATTCCTCAAAGATAATCCAGCCATTGCCTTAGAAATCGAAACGCAAATCAAGTCAAAAATCTTAAATCCTAAAGCATAAAGCCCTCCTGGGCTTTTTTTCTTGTATCACATTCAAAAATAAAGTAGAATAGAGTTAACTTGAAGGAGAATCACTATGGACTACCCAATGATGATCCTATCAGGATTTATAGGTTTAAGCGTTGGTATCATCGCAATGATACTACTTTCGAAATTAGGTTTTAATAAAGATCAACAAAAAGCGAAATTAATACTCGATGAAGCAAACATGAAGGCTGAAGGCATGATCCGTCAGGCTGTTTTAGAGGGTAAAACTCAAGTTTATGAACTTAAACTTGCGGCAGAAAAAGAGAATAAAGAGCGTCGTCAAGAAATTTCTGAATTAGAAAAACAAGCTGCACGCAGAGAAGACACCCTTAATTTCCGTGATCAATCGTTGACTCAAAAAGAAAAAAATATCGAAGAGAAAAACCAACAATTAACCCGCAAGCATGAAAATCTTGATAGGTTAGAACTAGAATTAAAAGAGAAAATTAGCTCACAAGTGAGTGTATTAGAACAGATTGCAAGCATGTCTTCGGATGATGCGAAAAGAG
>DAIDML010000220.1 GCA_027449005.1 Erysipelotrichaceae bacterium
ACCTGAATTGATGTGGACTCCATCTCCTGTAAAGGCAGAAACAGTGATGTCTCCTCCTTCAAGCACCTCCACAATATTCAAATTGTATTTTTTCGCAAATTCGTAATCACGCTCATCATGAGCTGGCACGGCCATAATAGCCCCAGTTCCATAAGAAATTAAGACATAATCCGCAATCCAAATCGGCACTTTTTCTTGCGTTACTGGATTAATCGCATAGGCTCCCGTGAATACTCCACTCTTCTCTTTATTCAGTTCGGTACGATTAAGATCCGATTTCATCGAAGCTTCTTGAATGTAAGCCTCAACAGCTTCCTTCTGCTCAGGAGTGGTAATCTGCTTCACAAAAGGATGTTCTGGCGCTAACACACAATACGTCGCGCCAAAAAGGGTATCTGGTCGCGTGGTGAAAACGGTGAAAATTAAATCGTGATCTGCCACTTTAAAATCAACATTCGCACCAATGGATTTACCTATCCAGTTGATTTGCATTTCCTTTGTGGACGTTGGCCAATCCACCATCTCTAAATCTTCAAGTAACCGCTCAGCATAACGTGTGATGCGAAGTACCCACTGACGCATTAACACACGAAAAACAGGAAAATTCCCTCGCTCACTTCGACCATTAATCACTTCTTCATTGGCTAACACTGTACCCAGTTCTGGACACCAGTTGACAGGAAGTTCTGCCACATAGGCTAAATCCATTTCAACTAACTTAGTAAATATCCATTGGGTCCATTTATAGTAATCAGGATCGGTGGTGGACAGTTCTCTATCCCAATCATAGGAAAGCCCTAATGCTTTGATCTGACGTCTGAAATTATCAATGTTCTGTTTTGTGAAGGCAGCAGGATGATTACCAGTTGCCATCGCAAACTGTTCTGCAGGTAAACCAAAAGCATCCCATCCCATAGGATGAAGCACATTGTACCCTTCCATGCGTTTTTTACGAGACACAATATCGGTTGCGGTGTACCCTTCAGGATGACCCACATGAAGTCCTGAACCTGATGGATAGGGAAACATATCCAATACATAGTACTTCGGTTTTAGAAAATCACGGGTGTCTGTTTTAAATGATTTATTTTCATCCCAGAACTTTTGCCATTTCTTTTCTACGTGTTGATGATTGTACATATATTTTCTCCTTTGAAAATAAAAAAAAGCACCTCTAAGGACGCTCAATGCGTGGTACCACCTTAGTTCATGACAATGTCATGCACTCAATGTTTGATAAGGGAAACACCCAGAAACCAGTGTGTTGACGAGTTCATTACGACTTAGTCTCATTTTCACCAACCATGAGATCTCTACAGCTTAAGTCCTTAACTACTACTTCAAAGCATTTCTTCCTTCATTCTACAAAACCCCACTCTCTGTGTCAATGAAAAGGTGAACACCTTTTCTAAAACAAGGGATATGTGCTAAAATGACTCCATTATGAAAAGCGATCACTTATCACCCTTTCCTTATTCAAACACGAATAAACGATACCATACCCTCACTTACTACTATGAACAAACCTATGGTGGTAAAGTGGCCAAATTAGCCTTAGACGCTGGTTTCTCATGTCCTCACATTTTCAATCATCACCAAGGAGGTTGCACTTTCTGCTCCATTCGAGGATCGGGTGATTTTACCTTTTCAAACATTGAACTGGACAAGCAAATGAAGGCACAAGAGGCACTCATGCAACGAAAATGGCCTGATGCGAAAACCATTGCATACTTTCAAGCTTATTCTAATACTTACGCTCCACTTGAAACCCTTAAGCAAATCTATGATCCTTTCTTTGATGACACCTACGATCATGTGGAAGTGGCCATTGGAACCCGCAGTGATTGCTTGGATGATGAAATCATTGCATACTTCAATGAGAAATCCAAACTTAAACCCATCACCATTGAACTTGGAGTGCAAAGCATTCATCCAAACACCTCAAGACTTATCAATCGTCAACATTCTTTAGAGAATGTCGAGGAAGTATTAGAAAAGTTAAAACACACCAACATCAAAGTAGTGTTGCACATGATCAATGGACTTCCTAAAGAAACCCATGAGATGATGATTCAATCCATTCAATGGGTGGCTAAGCAACCCATTCATGGTGTTAAGATTCATATGCTTCATGTGTTGGAAGGCACTGTCATGGGAATAGCCTATAAACATAAGCCATGGCCATTATTAAGCCTTGATGAATATGTATCCTTGGTGGTTGATCAACTTGAATACTTACCTCCTACCATGGTCATTCATCGCTTAACTGGTGATGCTTTAGAATCGGATCTATTAGCACCGATATGGACCATAAAGAAAGTCAACGTCCTCAATCACATTGACATGGAGTTTGCACGAAGAAAAAGCATGCAAGGATTAAAATATGAGAAACAAGAACATTAATCATGTGGTTCATGAGTGGTTGGATGAACTTATTCATACCAATGATATGATTGTGGATGCAACCTGTGGACAAGGCTATGACACGTTGTTTTGTTTACAAAAGGGAGCCCATGTTTTGGGTTTTGATGTACAGAAAAAAGCTATCCAAAAAACCAAACAGACATGTGTTGACTATCCCAACTTACAACTGATCAATGATTCACATGCTCATCTAAATCAATACATTACTCATTTTAATGGCATTATCTTTAATCTAGGTTATCTTCCTACTTCAGATAAAACGATTATCACCACAGCTGAATCAACACTGATGGCCTTTGAGAAAGCACTGGATTGTCTACCACAACATGGTTGGATGGTTGTGAGTTTTTATCGTGGACACGAAGGTGGCGAAGAAGAAGCACAACTGGGTATCCAATGGATGAATGAACATCTTCACATTCTTAAAACCTACACCTATGAAGGAGTCAATCGTGCTCCCATTGCGATGTTAGGAATTAAACGATAAGCAAAGATTCTATATTTGAATATTGAAGAAATGAATGGCTGCTCCTGCAATCATCACCACACTCCATGAGATCAAGTACCATGGATGTGCTTTTCTTAATATCATCCACAGTAAGATTGGAATCATGACGGCTAGACTGACTAATAGAATCATCAATTCATTCTCAAACAACACAATTCCAATATAAACGAGCATGGCCATTAAAGGAAGTGTGAGTAAGGTGGCTAGGACAGCTGTTTTGAAATCTTCTTTATCAAGAAGAGCTTTAAGGGCATAAATCAAAACCAACGTGACCCCTAAGTAGGCTAGAAACATAAACAAGGCATTAAGCAAATTAAACTCATTGTTACCACCCTGCATACTTATGGAATTGATGAGAATGGCTAAGGCAATAAATCCAAGATTAAACAATAAGAAACCACCAAACACAATGGAAAGAATGACGATGATCCAACGTATTGTAACATTGCTTTTCATACGTGTTACTCCTTTCTTGAAAACAATAAACGTGAAAACCTAATTGGTGTTTGATTTTCAC